>NZ_JBNNVU010000048.1:0-40402 GCF_050280705.1 Pseudomonas sp. NPDC089530
GCGGCGGCGCCGATGAAAACCGTGGACCCTCGCGGCAAGGCCGGCTATTGGATCGCCGCGGCGGGGGACAAACCGGCCCAGCGCTGGCTGCTGCTCGGCGTGGCGGTGGACCTGTGCATCCTCGGCTACTTCAAGTACGCCAACTTCGGCGTCGACAGCATCAACCTGATGATGAAGTCGATGGGCCTGGAGCCGTTCATCCTGACCCACGTGCTGTTGCCGATCGGGATCTCGTTCTACATCTTCGAGTCCATCAGCTACATCATCGACGTCTACCGCGGCGACACCCCGGCGACCCGCAACCTGATCGACTTCGCGGCGTTCGTGGCGATCTTCCCGCACCTGATCGCCGGCCCCGTGCTGCGCTTTCGCGACCTGGCCGACCAGTTCAACCACCGCACCCACACCCTGGACAAGTTCTCCGAAGGCTGCACCCGCTTCATGCAGGGCTTCATCAAGAAAGTGTTCATCGCCGACACCCTGGCAGTGGTCGCCGACCATTGCTTCGCCCTGCAGAACCCGACCACGGGCGATGCCTGGCTGGGCGCCCTGGCCTACACCGCGCAGCTGTACTTCGACTTCTCCGGCTACAGCGACATGGCCATCGGCCTGGGGTTGATGATGGGGTTCCGCTTCATGGAGAACTTCAAGCAGCCCTACATCAGCCAGTCGATCACCGAGTTCTGGCGGCGCTGGCACATCAGCCTGTCCACCTGGCTGCGGGACTACCTGTACATCACCCTGGGCGGCAACCGCAAAGGCACCCTGATCACCTACCGCAACCTGTTCCTGACCATGCTGCTGGGCGGCCTGTGGCACGGCGCCAACTTCACCTACATCGTCTGGGGCGCCTGGCACGGCATGTGGCTGGCCATCGAAAAGGCCCTGGGCATCAACACCACGCCGCGCCGCCTGAACCCGATCCGCTGGGCGCTGACCTTCCTGCTGGTGGTGATGGGCTGGGTGATCTTCCGCGCCGAGAACCTGCACGTGGCCGGGCGCATGTACGGCGCCATGTTCAGCTTCAACGACTGGTCGCTGTCGGAACTCAACCGCGCCAGCCTCACCGGCCTGCAAGTGGCGACCCTGGTCGTGGCCTACGCCACCCTGGCGTTCTTCGGCCTGCGCGACCTATACCGCAACCCGATGCCGGCCAAGCGCAAGCCTGAAGCCGACACCGCGGCCGACGGCCCGGCCACCGCCCAGCCCGGCCTGCTCAAGGCGGTGCCGGGGGATGCGCCGGGCAGCATCCATCAGCCTGGCTACAGCGCCGGCGTCGAGGCCCAGGTCCAGCCGGCCTACTGGGTCGCCGACTGGCCGCGCTACGCCATGCGCGCCCTGGTGCTGCTGCTGTTCATCGCCTCGATTTTCAAACTCTCGGCGCAAAGCTTCTCGCCGTTCCTTTACTTCCAGTTCTGAGGGATCTGACTATGACCCGCTCATTACGCATCTTCTACATCGCCCTGTTCCTGGTGCTCCTGCTGGCCCTGGGCCTGTGGTCGGTACGCAGTTTCTTCGGCTTCAGTACCCACAACGACGCCACCGTGCTCAACGGCCGCTGGGCCAAGGCCGTGGAAACCCACTACGACGACGAGTTCCCGATCAAGCGCCTGGGCACCAACCTGTGGGCGGCCCTGGACTTCAAGCTGTTCAACGAAGGTCGTCCGGGCGTGGTGCTCGGCCGCGACCAGTGGCTGTACAGCGACGAAGAGTTCCACCCGGTGGTCAACGAAGAACTCAACCTGCAAGGCAACTACGCGCTGGTCGAAGGCGTGCGCCAGGTGCTGAAGGACAAAGGCGTGAAACTGGTGATGGCCATCGTGCCGGCCAAGGTGCGCCTGTACCCGGAACACCTGGGCGACGTCCGTCCGGCCAGCATCCACGCCAACCTCTACAAGGATTTCCACGCCCGCGTGGCGGCCGACAAGATCCTCGCTCCCGACCTGCTGGGGCCCCTGCAACAGGCCAAGCAGAACGGCCAGCAAGTGTTCCTGCGCACCGACACCCACTGGACCCCGGCCGGCGCCGAAATCGCCGCCAGCCAGCTGGCCAAGGCGATTGCCGACAAGGCACCGCTGATGGGCCAGCCGCAACGCTTCGTCACCGAAGCCGAGCAGACCGTGGTGCACAAGGGCGACCTGCGCCTGTTCCTGCCCCTGGACCCGTTGTTCGAGAACCTGATGCCGGCCCAGGAACCGCTGCAAAAACGCGTGACCCGTACCGCCGACGACCAACCGGCCGCCGCCGACGCGCTGTTCGCCGACGCCGAAGTGCCGGTGGCCCTGGTGGGCACCAGCTACAGCGCCAACCCCAACTGGAATTTTGTCGGCGCGCTCAAGCAGGCCCTGCACAGCGACGTGGTCAGCTACGCCGAGGACGGCCACGGCCCGGTGCTGCCGATGCTCAGCTACCTGAAAAGCGATGCCTTCAAGAACAGCCCGCCCCAGGTGCTGATCTGGGAATTCCCCGAACGCTATCTGCCGGTCAACAACGAAATCGGCGACGCCGACCCGCAGTGGGTCGCAGAGCTCAAACAAGCCGGCGCGCGCCAACAGAACCTAGCCATCAACAGCAAATCCGAGACGCCCGATCGGGCGCAAAACTAAAGAGAGAGGTACACCATGACTTTCACTCCAACTCCGCGCCGTCTCGCCAAGACTTTCGCCCTGGTCGCCGGCATGAGCGCCCTGTCGCTGCAAGCCTTCGCCGGCGGCGACGCCGCCCTCTACGGCCCGACCGCGCCCAAGGGCTCGTCCTTCGTGCGCATCTACAACGCCAGCAATGCCGAAGTCAGCGCCACCGTCGGCAGCACCAATGTCAACGACGTCGCGCCGCTGGCCAGCAGCGACTTCAGCTTCATGCCCGGCGGCGACTACACCGCCAAGGTCGGCAGCCAGAGCCTGCCGGTGAAACTCGCCGCCGACCACTATTACACCCTGGTCAACAACGCCAGCGGCCAACCGCAACTGATCGAGGAACCGCCGTTCAAGAACAAGCAGAAGTCCCTGGTCCGGGTGCAGAACCTGAGCGACAAGGCCCTGACCCTGAAGACCGCCGACGGCAAGACCGATGTGGTCCAGTCGGTGGCCGCCAAGGGCCGCGGCGAACGCGAGATCAACCCGGTGAAAGTCAGCTTCGCGCTGTACGAGGGCGAGAAAAAAGTCAGCGACCTCAAGCCGGTGGCCCTGGAGCGCGGCGAGGCCGCGGTGCTCTACGTCACTGGCAACGGCAGCAGCCTGTCGCCGGTCTGGGTCAAGCGCCCGGTCTCGACCCGCTGATATGAATTTTCCGGCTTGACGCTCCCCTACGGAGGAACGCTAGGTCAATCCGGATACGCCACAAAAACAAGAGAGTGAAACGACAGAACGCAGTAGCTCTAACCCAAACGATATGTGAAGGAGTAACAACATGATTCCGGTGATCTTGTCAGGTGGTAGCGGCTCACGTCTTTGGCCGCTTTCGCGCAAGCAATTCCCCAAGCAATTCCTCGCCCTGACCAGCGAGCACACCCTGTTCCAGCAAACCGTCGAACGCCTGGTGTTCGAAGGCATGGACACGCCGATCGTGGTCTGCAACAAGGACCACCGCTTTATCGTCAACGAACAGCTGGCGGCGCGTAAACTCGAAGCCCAGCGCATCCTGATGGAGCCGTTCGGGCGCAACACCGCGCCGGCCGTGGCCCTGACCGCGATGATGCTGGTCAACGAAGGCCGCGACGAGCTGATGCTGGTGCTGCCGGCCGACCACGTGCTGGAAGACCAGAAAGCCCTGCAACGCGCCCTGGCCCTGGCCACCGTGGCCGCCGAGCGCGGCGAGATGGTGCTGTTCGGCGTGCCGGCGACCAAGCCGGAAACCGGTTACGGCTACATCAAGTCGACCAACGATGCGCTGCTGCCGGAAGGCGTGAGCCGGGTCTCGCACTTTGTCGAGAAACCCGACGTCAAGCGCGCCACCGAGTTCGTCCAGGCCGGCGGCTACTTCTGGAACAGCGGCATGTTCCTGTTCCACGCCAGCCGCTTCCTCGAAGAGCTGAAAAAGCACGACCCGGACATCTACGACACCTGCCTGCTGACCCTGGAACGCAGCGCCCAGGACGCCGACACCCTGACCTTCGACGAAGCCACCTTCGCCTGCTGCCCGGACAACTCCATCGACTACGCGGTGATGGAAAAGACCCAGCGCGCCTGCGTGGTGCCGCTGACCGCCGGCTGGAGCGACGTGGGCTGCTGGTCGTCGCTGTGGGACGTGCATGAAAAGGACGCCAACGGCAACGTCAGCAAGGGCGACGTGGTGATCCAGGACAGCCGCAACTGCATGATCCACGGCAACGGCAAGCTGGTGTCGGTGATCGGCCTGGAAAACATCGTGGTGGTGGAAACCAAGGACGCCATGATGATTGCCCACAAGGACAAGGTCCAAGGCGTCAAGCAACTGGTCAACACCCTCAACGAACAGGGCCGCAGCGAAACCCAGAACCACTGCGAGGTCTACCGTCCGTGGGGCTCCTACGACTCGGTGGACATGGGCGGCCGCTTCCAGGTCAAGCACATCTCGGTCAAGCCGGGCGCCTGCCTGTCCCTGCAGATGCACCACCACCGCGCCGAACACTGGATCGTGGTCAGCGGCACCGCCGAAGTCACCTGTGACGAGAACGTGTTCCTGCTCACCGAAAACCAGTCCACCTACATCCCGATCGCCTCGGTGCATCGCCTGCGCAACCCGGGCAAGATCCCCCTGGAGATCATCGAAGTGCAATCGGGCAGCTACCTGGGCGAAGATGACATCGAACGCTTCGAAGACATCTACGGCCGCTCCACCCCCGTGGAACGCGGCATCTCGGTGAAAACCATCGCCCAGTAACCCGCAATACAAGAAGCCCCCGTCCAGCCGACTGCGTCCCCTATCCGCAGCCGGTTGGGCGGGGGCTTTTTCATGCCCGCGCACCTGCCCCTCTCCCCGCCCAACGACCACGCCCGTAGCCGCTGTCGAGCTCCGGCGAGGCTGCGATCGACTGCGAAGCAGGCGCAAGAATCCGGAGACCGCTGGAGGACCTGCGGTCCTATCGCAGCCTCGCCAAGGCTCGGCAGCGGCTACAGGGATATGTGTTCAGCCATTCCTACCCGACATTTCGAAAGCGCCGCAGGGCGTTTCAGATAGCTCCCAACGACTTCATCCATGCCGCTCATTAGGGTTTCGCGAGGCTCAAAAACACGGCGAACACAGCGATGGCCGAGCAACCCTCCGGCAATAAATACACCACCGATTCCCGCGGCGAACCGACACCAATGCCCCGCGTACTGCGCCCGGCCACCCCCAACCCGCCGCTACCCGGAGCACGGCCGAAGAGCACCGCGATACTGGGCAGGCCACAAACCTCTCCTCTCCCTACGGAGCCGGTTCGCCCATCCCCCCCAGCGGTACCCGGCTTCTACATCGTGCCCCAGAGCATGCCGCTGGCCGAACTGCAACGCCGCCTGTTCGACAGCCCATCATCTGGCGCCATCGCCAAATACCTGTCCCTCAATCCGGACCTGCCCGCAACAGTCAAAGCCGGCAGCCTGATCGTGCTCAGCGATCCCGCCAACCACGCCTGCACCTACGAGGAAGCGCAACTGATGCAGGCCGCCGAACAGGTTAAGATCGCCCTCGAACCGCTGACGCCCGCCGAGGCCGACTTCATGCTCCGCCATCAGGCCGAGATCGCCGGCTTCACCGGCCAGGCCTCGACCTGGCTTGGCATCGGCACCGCGACGCTGGGCAAACACCTGGACAAATTGCGCGAGACCCTGCACGACATGGAACGTCTGCATCAGGACAGCTACCGCCAACACGGCCACCTCAAATCCCCCGAGTTCTTCGCCCGGCGCCAGCAATTGCTAAAGCAGCTCGACGCCCAACTGCTGAACTCCACCCACCTGCGCGGCTACACCACCCTGGGCGACCACCCGAAGCTGAAAACCGCCCTCGGTATATCCAGCCGTAGCCTGGTCCATCAATGGGACAAAGCCGGTGGGCCCGGGCAGATACCGGGCTATGTCGCCCACATAAAATCGGTCAGCCGCGCGGCGAAGTACATGCGGGCAGGTGGGTATGTAGGGATTGCCCTGGGTGGGGTTTCGTCGGCGTTGAAGGTTCAGGAGGTTTGTCAGGGAGGGTCAGATAGTCAGAGTTGCAGGAAGGTGATGTTTACTGAGACGGGGAAGTTTGCGGGGTCAACATTTGGAGGAAGCATGGGAGCACACGTTGGTTATGCAGGCCGCGGATTCGTATGCGCGGCGCTCGGGGCTTCTACCGGGGTAGGTGGAGTCATATGCACAGCGGTCCTGATAGGAGCAGGTGCATGGCTGGGTACAAATATCGGCGATGATTTTGGAGAAAAAGCAGGCCAGATTCTCTACGAGAATACACAGCCATGATGGGACAACCATTTTGGAGTTCCTGGCTCGCTTTTGGACTTTTGGCATGTCCGATTCTGTTATGTGCTGTAAGTCTCGCGTACAGCTACTATCTGAGCCGACGCTACCTGAGGGAAATGTTGGAGGCCCTACAGCGGAGTAAATACTTCTATCGATGGACTGAAAGGCTTCAATACCGGGGATGGTTCGAGCACTTTCTGATGTCCGCCAGCGTTCGAGGAATGATGCTCTGTCCCGGCCCTGGATTACGTAGAGGGTTACTTTCGCCGGAGGATGTACACAGCTTTCCACCCCGACTCAAACGCCTTCTGACCATACAGAACAGGTTGGACGGCATTCTTTTCGTCTGGTCTGCGATCATGTATGCGTTGCTGAAATTGACGGGCTAACGATGCACAGGCTCCCGCCCCTGATAATCCTGATTCTGACTGGAGGCCCAATTCTGCTTGCTTTCATCAGTCTCCTATCCAACTACTACCTGAGTCGACGCTACCTCGAAAAGATGCTGGGTGCGCTAAAGGGGAGTAGCTATTTCGCTGGCTGGCTAACCTACCTGCCTTATCTGGGATGGCATCCTCGCTATTTGATGTTCGCGAAACTCAGAGGCATGTTGTTTTGGCCAGAGCCAGGAATACGTAAGGGAATAATTTCCCCTTACGATGTGCGCAATTTTCCTCCGCAATATAAGCGCCTTTTAAAAGCGCAGAACTTTCTCGATGGGGTGATTATTGTGTGGGGTGCGCTTGTATATCTGCTGATAAAGCTTTAGTCACCCGCCTGAAGCACTGATCAAAACACATTCCGGTGCCCTGCCCGAAGAAAAATGAACACGCTTTTTGCGAAAAACCTCACCATGACAGGACAACAATTCTGGCACTCCTGGCCCGCTTTCGGACTTTTGGTATGTCCAATTCTGCTAGCTGCCACAAGCCTTACATTCAGCTACTACCTGAGTCGCCGCCACTTGAAAGAGATGCTGGTAGCCATGCAGGAGAGTTCTTACTTCTATGGATGGATCGACAAGCTTCCCTATCAGGGATGGTTCGAGCGCGTTCTGATGTTTGTCAGCGTTCGAGGAATGATGCTCTTCCCTAACGCCGGAGTTCGCAGAGGCTTCCTTTGTGCAAAGGATGTACGCAACTTCCCTCCACGACTGAAACGCCTTCTGACTGTAAAAAATACTTTGGACGGCGTCGTGATCCTATGGACAGCCATTGTGTATACGTTTCTAAAGTTGGATAGCTGATGACATCCATGGAGCTTTGCACGTCTCGTTGGATGAAGGCATCCAAGACAGCTATTCAGGTGATGTACCGGGAGAGGACCAAGGAAGTTATTTACGGGGTAATCCGACCATGATGGCAAAGAGTTTTTGGTATTCATGGTTAGGCCTCGTACTGGTCGCCAGTCCGCTTCTGCTGTGCGTAGTCAACCTCTCGTTCAGCTACTACCTGAGCCGTCGCTACGTGAGAGAAATGCTGCAGGCCCTGCAACGGAGCCAACACTTTTATCGCTGGGTCGACAGCCTTCCATACCTGGGATGGTTCACTCATTTTGTAATGCTGGCCTCCGTTCGAGGATCGATGCTTTGGCCTGGCCCTGCGGTTCGCAGAGGCTTTCTTTCCTCGGAAGACATAGACAGCTTCCCTCCCCATCTCCAACGCCTGCTGACCATCAGAAACTGGATGGATGTTGTGCTACTGATCTGGGGTTCGGTCATGTATGCACTGTTGAAACTGACTAAGCACTGAGAGATGGCAGCACAACAATTCTGGAGCTCTTGGCTCGCCTTTGCACTTTTGCTAGGCCCAATTCTGCTAGCTGCCACAAGCCTTGCATTCAGCTACTACCTCAGCCAGCGCTACTTACGGGAGATGCTCGAAGCTTTTCAGAGGAGCCGCTATTTCTATCAATGGACTGACAGGCTTCAATTCATCGGATGGTTCGAACATTTTCTGATGTTTGGCCGCGTAAGAGGAATGATGCTCTGTCCCGGCCCTGGATTACGTAGAGGGTTACTTTCGCCGGAGGATGTACACAGCTTTCCCCCCCGACTCAAACACCTTCTGAGCATACAAAACAGGATGGATGGTGTTCTCTTCGTCTGGTCCGCAATCATGTATGCGTTGCTGAAATTGACGGGCTGACGATGCACAGGCTCCCTCCAGTGATTGTGGCAGCGGCCACTTAGCGTCAGCCATCCAATTACCATCCACGCCGCAGCATCGCCCCGGCTAGGCTGCTGCGAGTCGATGAACACCATCGTCCAGTACTCCGCCAGAAACAAAAAAGCCCTCATCCAGCTGGATGGGGCTTTTTTATACCCGGGCGAGGCCCCTTGAGCTAATTCATGAACAGCGGCAAATACCCCAGCTCCACCAGCTTGATATCGATCTCGGCCACTCGCTGGACATCAGCCCGTTTGCCCTCATCCATCACCTGTGGACAACTCACGATCAGCGTGCCACGTTTTGGAATGTCGATAAGCTGGTCGGCACTCGGAAAATCCCCGGCCCGCAACACGTGTGGGCAAAAGCCGATCCAGCCGACAGTCTGCCGGTCCTTGAACACCTTGGTACGCAGATAGTGATCTTTTGGCGCCAACACGCACCAGTCGAGTTCAGGCCACAGTTCAACGGCCAGCTGAATAACCCTGATCGCTACCGATTTCACATCAGGGATAGCCGCCACCAGCGCCCCGCCATCCTCGAAGCGCATGCTGGCGACGGAGTCCAGGTCGTGGGCGTTGTAATGAAACGCCAGGCCGCCTTTCAGTGGATCGTCCAGGCCATTCCACACGGAAAACTGCAATTTCGTGGGGAAGTCCGCGTTGTAATTGCTCCGCGCTTCTTCTCGCAGGTACTCGAAGTTGTCGTTGATCCGCTTGCGCATCGACTCTTCCCGGGAGCCGGCCTGCAGATACCAGTCCCGCAACAGAGGATGAATCTCGCCAAGGCCCTGAAAAAAGCGCTCGGCCCTTTCCAGTTGCGCCTCATGCGAGACCGCGGAGATCTTCTGCTTGTCGAAACGCAGCACGAATGAAAATTTTCTGAACAAGCGCTCGTCCTCAGTCAGGCTTCAAAGACACGGTCGGGATTTTCACGGCGGTACTCATCCCATTCTTTCTGTTCTTTTGCACGTTGCTCGATGTACTCATCATGATCCTTGGTACCCGGCATCGGGTTCCAGTAGGCCGTCAGGTTGGTGAGCCCCTTCTCGGCATACTGTTCGGCACAGTACGCATAAACCACCCGTTGCAGAAAATGCCATTCCACGGAAACCGGCGGGCTCGGCCGGGCTTTCAGGGAGTGCGTCTCGGCCGGGGTGATCAGCGTCTTCTCCACATTGGCCCAGGGGCGCGGCAGCCCGATAAGCGGAATGAACATGAAGGCGTAATTGGCCTTGGCCTCCAGCAAGGTGCAGCGCAGTTTGTCGAAACCGTCCCACCAAGTGTTGTTCCACCACCACTCGTAGGGGGTCGGGAAAGCGGTGACCCAAGCCTGATAGAGGGCGGAACGGGCGGACATGCTATGGCCCTTGCCGTTATTGGGTATCGCCATGGTGCCCTGTTCGGGAGAGCATTTCACACAGTCCTTGTCCCGCTTGGTGCAGTCGCGCTCGGCTTCGCGAGTCCGATCGGCGGTAGTCGGAGGCGCATCCACCCTGGGTTTTGCCTGGGGTTGCGTCTGGGGCAAAGGAACGGGCTGGGGAACTGGCCTGGGCGCCGGCAGTGGCTGGGTCGGCCTGGGCGCGGGCATCGGCATGGGCCGCGGAGCCGGCATCGGCAACCTGGGAGGCGGTGCTGGAAACTCGAACGGTAAACGTGGCCCCAATCGGGGCCCCATGCGAAAAGACATGGGCCCCGTACTTGGAAGAATGCCCAGCCCACTCATGGTCGAACCTCCCCGGTGGCTTGCCATTCACGCCACTGCTGCATGTTCATCCTGAACGCCACGATATCCTCGTAATCCTCGAATCGCCGCTCGGCGCTGTCCGCCACGGGCCTGTTCATGAATTCGACAAAGGCCGGCCGCCTGTCAAAGTCGGTAAAGGTCAATCCGTGCCGGATGAAACGCTCGACGACTTCCTCCTCCCTGATGCCGAAACCCCATGCACGCTCACGCAGTTCCTTGAGCATCTGCAGCGCCGGTATCAGCCCTTTGCGGGCCAGCCATTGCGGGTTCTCCTGCTGTACGTCCAGCAGCAACCGCTCGAATACTTCGTTCTGGCGAATGTCATCCAGTTGGGCAACCTGCTCGTTACTCAGCTCAAACATGGTACGCCTCCGCCTCGGCAAAACCGTAGCTGAGATAGCAATTCTGCAGGGGCTGCCATACCAGCCAGTCATCGACATGACACATGAGCTGCTGGACCTGGGCGGGCGATACCACTTTGTCCAGTGCGCGCCTGACCTCGGGACTGTAGTAGCGAAACAGTGCCTGGCGCCCATCCGGCATCCGGCTGAACAACAGGCTCTGGTGATAGTCGCGCAAGGTTTCGAAAGGCTGCTTGCTCCACAGCCAGGAGACCATCGGTGCCTGCTGGTCCCGGGTGATCAGCCAGTTGCCGAACTCTGCGTTCAAGCCCTGGCCGGAGCCTGGAAACTCGACCAATACCGGGCCGGCATGACGAATTTCATCCAGAGCCCCCGCGCTCAGAAGCCAGTGAAAATGGATGCTGTCGCCCGCCTCTTCCAGGCGTTTGTTCAAGGTCAGGTAGCGGGCGCCATCGATCAGCGCGAACAGCCTGGATGAGGTTTCGGAAAGCTCCGAAAGCCGCCAGAACAGCGAGCCGACACGCTTCATGCGCCGCTCCCCAATGCTTCCAGCGGTACGAAGGTCTGGTTGCGCTGCGCGGCCAGCAACAGGCATTTCAGGCACAACCCGGGCACCGCGGGCAGCGGGCTGGCAACAGCGGCGCCACCGCCGCTGTTGCCGATGATGATCGTCCCCGAGCCTCCCACCACGACATTGCCGTGGCTGCCCAGCGAGCCCAGTACCGCGACAGGCTTGCCATTGATCAATACATTAGGGATGACATTGGCGTTCAAGGCCGAACCACAAGCGGTGGGGTCGCCCTCCCGGGCAGCGGGCAGGTGATCGAAAAGAACATCAGGCGAGCCACTGGTAATCGGATTGCTACCGTGGCCAGGCAAAGGACAGGCGGTTGGATCTCCAACGCGCGCGGCAGGCTTTCCAGACATTTCAACTTCCCTATCGAACTGGCTAGACGATCGACTCTGCCGAATGTACAAAAAACAGACAATCCCCCAATCCTTTGCAAAATCTTTCCGGAACTGCCTCGGCTTTGTCTCCAGGGATCAGGGTTGGCCAAGCGCGCCTACGCTTAGGTAGGATGAATGCTCTCTTTCCCGAGGTTTCCCCATGTTCATCGGCGTTCTGCTGGTCATCACTTGGCTGATCCTGCTGGTCCGCTACCCCGCCAAGGCTTTGCCGGTGTCGCTCGCGGCGGCGTTCGGCCTGGGGCTGGTGGCGGTGTGGGTGGTCTGGCTGGACAACCGCGAAGCCCAGCAACTGGCGCGCCTGGAACTGCGCATCAGCTATGCCCCCGAGCATTGCCCGGCGGATCGCCCGCTGCTGCTGAAGATGAACAACGGCAACGATGTGCCGCTGACCGAACTGCGCTGGCGCATCGCTGCTTACGCACCAGGCGACACCGTGAACCTGGCCGACAACCAATACACCGCCCCGCGCTACCGCGGCCCCGGCGAACTGCAGGCAGGCGCCAACTGGGAAGACTGTTTGCCCCTGCCGCCGCTGCGCCCCGGCTACCGCCCGCAAACCCTGGAGTTTCGTGCCGAGCGCTTGCAGGGTAGTTTCTCCGACTGAAACCTCTCCCTTCTGAATACATGCACAAGGACCGCGCCATGCCCGTTGCGCTGATCACCGGTTGTTCCAGCGGCATCGGCCGCGCCCTGGCGGACGCCTTCAAGGCCGCCGGCTTCACCGTCCTGCCCACCGCCCGCAAGGCCGAGGATGTAGCCATGCTGCAAGCCGCCGGCTTCGACGCGGTGCAGCTGGACGTCAACGACGGCCCGGCCCTCGCCGCCCTGGGCGAGCGTATCAACCAGCAACATGGCGGCCTCGATCTGTTGATCAACAACGCCGGCTACGGCGCCATGGGCCCGTTGCTGGACGGGGGCGTGGAAGCCATGCAGCGCCAGTTCGAAACCAATGTGTTCGCCATCGTCGGGGTGACCCGGGCGCTGTTCCCCGTGCTGCGCCGCGGCCGTGGCCTGGTGGTGAATATCGGCAGCGTGTCCGGGGTCCTGGTGACGCCTTTTGCCGGCGCCTACTGCGCCTCGAAAGCCGCGGTGCATGCCTTGAGCGATGCCTTGCGCATGGAGCTGGCGCCGTTCGGCGTCCGCGTGATGGAGGTCCAGCCCGGCGCCATCGCCTCGAGCTTCGCCAAGAACGCCGGCCACGAGGCCGAACAATTGCTCAGCGAACAATCGCCCTGGTGGCCGCTGCGCGAAGGCATCCGCGCCCGGGCCAAGGCCTCCCAGGATCACCCGACCCCGGCCAGCGAGTTTGCCGCCAGGCTGCTCAAGGCGGTGCAACAGGACAAGCCTGCGCGCCTGGTGCGGATCGGCAACGGCAGCCGCGCCCTGCCGCTGCTCGCGGCGTTACTGCCCAAGGGCTTGCTGGAGTCGACCTTGATGAAGCGCTTCGGCTTGCGCGGCTCGCTTTGATTCACGCCGGTGAAATTGCCAAATCGGCCTGGCCACGTAGAATGCGCCGCACCTGGAGCGCCTCGCGCTTCAGGTAACCCCATAGCGCAATCCACGGAACATGGAGTCGCTGGCATCACAAGCAAGGGAATTGCTGAAACAGCTCCACCCCTCCCCCGACCGTTTCCTCCCGGAAACGGACACTGCTGTGTTGACCTGCTTGACGCGAACCCCTGCCCGTACGCTTCATTCCATGCAGATCAGGAAACCTCTTTTGAAACTCTCCCACTTGCCGTCGCTGGCGCTGGTTGCCTTGCTGGCCGGCTGCACTGCCATATCCGATAAGACCGCCAACAAAGAACCGTCCCTCAACGACACGCTGCCCAAGCTGACCTTGCAAAGCGTATTGCCGACCGTTGCCAGCAACGCACAGTGCAATACGCAAATGGACAGCGACATCCTGTTCGGCATCGGTTTCCAGCTGTACGAGAACCAGGAACTCGACGCGGCGAAAAACTGCATGGTGATGGCCGCGCCGAAACACCCTCGCGCCTTTTGCTACCTGTCGATGATCGCCGGTCAAGATGAAGGCAAAACCGCAGAACAGCGCAATACCGAAGCCTTCAACTACATGGCCTACTCGGCGATGCAGAACGACTGGTGCGCCGAATACGGCCTATACCAGGCCTACTATTACGGCCATACCAGCGCCACCCAGGACAAGGCCCTGGCCCTGCGCTGGCTGGAGCGCTCGGCGCGGCACGGTTACCCCGAAGCGCAGAAGGACCTGATCGAAAAGTATGAAGAGCAGGGCAACCTGAGCGCCGCCTATGCCTGGACCCGCATCATGGCCAAGGTCGATGACACCAGCGCCAGCGATGCCTTGAAAGCCCGGATGAGCGCCGCGCAGATCGCCGAGGGCGACCAGCGCTACAACGAGCTCGCCGGCCAGGTCACCAGCAAACAGGCGATGTACGCCGAAGCGCGGGAAGAAGACGTCGGCCGTTACTCCGCCGAGATCTATCAGGACTACCCGGACACCTTCAAAGGCCTGTCGTCCGCCGAGCGTTACGACTACGTCAAGCAAAGCATGTACAAGGCCATCGACCTGCCGTTCGTCAAGGGCCGTGGCCACGTCCTGAGCTACATCGTGGTGAACCGCCAGGCCCAGCTGAAAAAGCCCGGCGTGGACATCGCGCAGAACAAGAAAATCGTCGCGGTGATGGCCGACGACGAACTGTCCGTCGCCGAAACCATCGAGCAGGCCCTGTCGATCGTCAACAAGACCTATCGGTAACCCGGTCGTGGCGAGCGGGCCTGCTTGCTCGCCACACCCTTTGCCTTCGCCGCCCTTCTCTTCACCCGCCGTCTGTTCATCTACAAGCGCAGTACGTCATTCCCCCCTCTGCCGGACCACCACCGTGCAGGTGATCCCCGCCGCCAGCAGCACGCCTTCCGGTACTTCGTCGATATGGATGCGCACCGGCACGCGCTGGGCCAGGCGTACCCAGTTGAAGGTCGGGTTGACGTCGGCGACCAGCTCGCGGCTTTCCGGGTTGTCGCGGTCGTAGATGCCCCGGGAAATGCTCTCCACATGGCCCTTGAGCACTTCACCGCTCATCAGTTGCATTTCGGCCTCGTCGCCGACCCGCACGTGGGGCAGCTTGGTTTCCTCGAAGAAGCCGTAGACCCAGAACGAATGCATGTCGACCACCGCCATCTTCGGTTCGCCGATGCGCGCATAGTCGCCACGGTGCACGTTGAGGTTGGTCACGTAGCCGTCCACCGCCGCCCGCACCTGGGTGCGCTTGAGATTGAGCTCGGCAGCTTCCAGCTGGGCCTGGGCCTGCTGGTAGTCGGCCAGGGCCGAGTCGGCGATGTTGCTGGCGTCGTCGCGGTTTTCCTTGGAGATCACCAGGTTGTCCAGGTCGGCGCGGCGGTGGGCGTTGACCTTGCGCATCTCCCAGGTGGCCTTTTTCGCGGCCACCAGCGACTGCGCCTGCTTGACCGCGATCTGATAGTGCTCGGGGTCGATCTGCATCAGCAGGTCGCCCTTTTTCACCAACTGGTTATCGCGCACCGGCACGTCCACCACTTCCCCGGTGACATCGGCGGCGACGTTGACGATGTCGGCGCGCACCCGGCCGTCGCGGGTCCATGGCGTATTCATGTAGTGCTCCCACAGGGTGCGCCCGATCCACAGGGCCAGGGCCAGCACCAGCAGGGTCGCGAGCAGGCTGAAAAACTTTTTCATCGTGTGACTCTCAACGGTAGACAGTGAGCGCCATGGCGCCGAACAGACAGCAGAACAGGCTCAGGCGCAGCAGCGCCGGATGCCAGAAGAAGCGGTACAGGTCATAACCCGAGATGAACCGGTCCAGGGCCCAGGCCAGGGCCGCGGCGATGAAGAACATCAGGGTCATGGTGGGCATGTAAACGCCGTGGAAGGCGATTTCACGAGGCATGTTCAAGTCCTTGGGGTACAGGCGCTACCGGCTGGGTCCGGGCATAGGCCGCCAGCGGCGATTGCGGGTCGAGCAATGAGGTGCGGATGAAATGCAGGTAGCTCTTCACCCGGCGCAGGACCGAGGTGTCGAAGTGGGGGGCGAAGGGTTCGTCGCTGGCCTGGACCCGGCCGATGGCGTGGTCGACCGCGACCAGGGCGCGCTCCAGGTTGCTCTGGCTCGGTTGCAGGAACAGCCGCACCAGCGAACGGCCCATGACCCGGATCGCCTGGCGCCACGGTTGGGATTCGGCGTAGGCCGGGTGCACCGGGAGGATCGCCTGTTCCTTGCGCAGCTCGATGATGGCGTGCCCCACTTCCAGCACCACGAACATCCAGCGCAGCAGTTCGCGCTGCACCTGGGGCTGGCCCGCCGCCAGGCCATAGGCCTGGTGCAGCAGGTCGCGGGTACGGCTCTCGAAGCTCGACGCCAGGCCCTTGAGCTTGCCGCTGATGGCGTACACCACCTGGCCGCGCAGGTCCTGCTCCAGCCGGCGCCACAGCCAGCGACTATTGGGCGGCAGGATGATCGCCCCGGCCGCGGCGCAGACCAGCATGCCCATGACCATGGCGATGTAGTCGTTGATAAAGGCGTAGGGGTTGTAAATGGTCAGGTTGTCCGGCACCGAGCCGGTACTGAAAAAGATCAGCAGACCCAGGCCCACCCCGGCGTACTGCGGCCGCGAAGCGAGGAACGAACCCAGCACGATCACCGGCGCCAGCATCACGCACAGCAGCGGGAAACCGTCGATCCAGGGGAAGACGAAGAACATCTCGACGAAGCCCACCAGGGCGCCGATAAAGGTCCCGCAAGCCATCTGGAACGCCATGCGTTTCGGGTTCGGCGTGGCCGCCGACAGGCCGACGGTGGCCGCCGCGATCAGGGTCATGGTGGCGCCGCTGGGCCAGGCGGTGGCCACCCAGTAGCTGCCGAGCACGATCAGGATGAACGAGGCGCGGATCCCCGAGGCGGCCGAGGCCAGCCAGTTGGTCTGCGGGGTGAAGGGCTCGTCCCAGCGCTCGCGCTCGTGGCTGTGCTCGGCCAGGGAGGCGTGGGTCTGGGCATAGCTGTGCAGCTCGTCGACGAAGCGATAGAGCAGCTCATAGGCGGTGTGGAAATCCAGCTGCTCGGCATCGCTCGGCTCGTGCTCGTGGAACAGCGCGCGCATGCTGCGCACCCGCCCTGGCAGCTCGGCCTTGTAGCTCGCCAGCTGTTCGGCCAGGCGCGCGGCATCGGGACTGGTCAGGGCCCGACCGGAGAAACCGTCCAGCAGTTCGGCGAGGTCGTTGAGCCCCGGCCGGGTCGCCGCCAGCACATGTTCGGCCTGGCTGCTGCGCAGGCGTTCGAGCAACTGATGCAGGGCGTTGAAACGGGTGGTGATGCCCATGAACTCGCTGTTCAGGCGGCTCAGGCGGCCGTTGCGCCGGCGCATGTGCGGGTCCTCGAACACGGTGACGCTGCGCAGGCCTTCCAGGCCCACCGCCTCGGCGATGAAACGCACGTTGCCGCTCTCGAAGGCCTCACGCCGGCTGCGCCCGCGCAAGCCGTCGGTGACGAACAGGGCGAACACGCCGAAGCGCTGGTACAGCGCATTGCGCATCGCCGCGCTGGCGGTCTGCGGCAGGATCGCGGCGCTGACCAGGGTCGAGCAGAGAATCCCCAGGGAGATTTCCAGCACCCGCCACACCGCCGCCATGAAGGCGCCTTCAGGGTGGGCCAGGGCCGGCAGGCCGACCATGGCCGCGGTGTAGCCGGCAAGCACGAAACCGTAGGCGCGGAAGTTGCGATAACGGGCGGCGCCGGCCGAGCAGATACCGACCCAGATCGCCAGCGAACCGAGGAACAGTTCGGTGTTCTGGGCGAACAGGGCGATCAGCGCCACCATCACCGCCGACCCGGCCAGGGTGCCGAGGAAGCGATAGAAGCTCTTGGCGAACACCTGGCCGCTCTGCGGCTGCATGACGATGAACACGGTGATCATCGCCGTGCGCGGCTGCGGCAGTTCCAGGCGCATGGCCAGCCACAGGGTGAGGAACGCGGCGGCCAGGACCTTGAAGATATAGACCCAGGTCACGCCGTCGCTGCGTGCCCAGTCGAAGAAACCCCGGCGCCATTCAAGGGAGTACAGCCAGCGCAAGGGTGCAGGCAAGGGAGTCATGACAACCTTCTTGGTGCTCGTTTTTTAATGATCGGCTTTCAATGGTCAAAGATGGCGAGCGCGGCCGGGGGCTTGCTCGGCAGGGTCTTGCTGTCCTCGGGCACATCGCCTCCCGCCTCCAGGCCGCCGCCCAGGGCCGTCGCCAGTTCGGCATGGGCGCTCAGGCGCGCGGCCTGGACCTGCTGCTGGATCTGCTGCTGATGGAACAGCATGCCCTGGGCATTGAGCACATTGAGGTAGTCGGTCAGGCCGCGCTGGAAGGCAACCATGGCGATGTCGTAGGTCTGCTGCGCCGAGGCCACCGATTCGGCGGCGAAGTGCGCCTGCTTGTCCATGGACTCGCGGCGGATCAACTGGTCGGAGATGTTCTTCAGGGCGTTGACCAGGGTCTGGTTATAGCGGGCCACGGCGATGTCGTAGCCGGCCGCGGCCTCGCCCAGTTCGGCGCGCAGGCGGCCGCCGTCGAAGATCGGCAAGGATATGGCCGGGCCGACGTTGTAGTTGAGTTTCTTGCCGGTGAGGAACTCCAGCGCCCCGCCGCCGGTGGCCATGTAGCCGAGGCTGCCCACCAGGTCGACGTTGGGGTAGAAGCCGGCGTGGGCGACATCGATGCCCCGGGCCTGGGCCGCCACCTGCCAGCGGCTGGCGACCACGTCCGGGCGCTGGCCGAGCAGTTCGGCGGGCAGGGCCGACGGCAGTTTCAGCGGTGCGGCCAGGGACAGGCTCGGCCGTTGCAACTGCGCGCCCGCCCCCGGCCCCATGCCGGCCAGGGCGGCGAGCTGGTTGCGGCCCAGGGCGATCTCTTCGTCCAGGGCGTCCAGCTGGCGATGGGTTTCCGGCAGCGGGGTCTGGGCCTGGCTGACTTCGAAGTGGGTGCCGATACCGCCGGCCAGACGCCGTTGCGCCAGTTCGAGGATCTGCTCCTGCTGCTTCAGGGTGGCACTGACGATGTCGCGCTGGGCGTATTGCAGCGACAGCTGGATATAGACGCGTACCACATTGTTCTGCAGTTCCAGCTGGGCCTGGCGCGCCTCGGCGGCGCTCATGTGCGCCAGGTCCACGGCGCGCTCGCTGGCATTGCTTTCCCGGCCCCAGAGGTCGAGGGCATAGCTGAAGCCGAGCGCAGCGTTGTTGTCCCAGGTGGTGGTGTTGGCCAGCTCGCCCGGGCCGTAGAACTGATCGGTGGGCCAGTTGTGACGCTTGAGGGTGGCGTCGCCCTTGATCTGCAGCGACTCGGCCGCCTCGGCGATCCCGGCCATGGCCCGCGCCTGGCGCACCCGGGCGGCGGCCATGGCCATGCTCGGGCTGCCCTGCACGGCCAGGTTCACCCAATGGTTCAACTGGGCATCGCCATAGGCCTGCCACCACTGGGAGGCGGGCCAGCGGGCGTCGCGGGCGGCGCTCTGGATCGCCTCGTCGGTGGCCAGGGTATTGGCCGGTAGTGCCTTGCCTTGTGGGGCAATGCCCCCGGTTCCGATGCAGCCGCTGATTGCTAACGATAAAGCCCAAACACTGAGAGTCTTCAGCTCTCTGCTGATGCGACGCGGCACTGCTGCGAATTCCTGAAATAGGGAGGGAGGCGATTCTGTGCGGGAGCGAGCCTGCTCGCGAGGCGGCATCACTGGAACACCGCGTTGCGGGATCGCCAACACGCCGGCCCCTACAGATCGGCGCAATTCTAGGCGGCGGCCTTGACGGCGATAAGCTGGGATTCCTGTGAATCTTTATTACCGTTCGCGCGATAATCCCTTGGTGGAATAGCCAAGAATCTGTTACTTCGTGTCACAATTTGCCATCTTCCCAAAGAGCATCCCATGGACACTCTGCAAAACATGCGCGCCTTCAGTTGTGTCGCCGAAGCCGGCAGCTTCACCGCCGCCGCCGTCCAGCTCGACACCACCACGGCCAACGTCTCGCGCGCGGTCTCCAACCTGGAGGCCCATCTGCAAACCCGCTTGCTCAACCGCACCACCCGCCGCATCGCCCTGACCGAAGCCGGCAAGCGCTACCTGCTGCGCTGCGAACAGATCCTGGCCTACGTCGAAGAAGCCGAGGCCGAGGCCAGCGACGCCCATGCGCGCCCGGCCGGGCAACTGAAAGTGCACACCATGACCGGGATCGGCCAGCACTATGTGATCGACGCCATCGCCCGCTACCGCAAGTCGCACCCGGACGTGACCTTCGACCTGACCCTGGCCAACCGCGTGCCGGACCTGCTGGACGAGGGTTACGACGTGTCCATCGTGCTGGCCAGCGAGTTGCCGGACTCGGGTTTCGTGTCCCAGCGCCTGGGCATCACCTACAGCATCGTCTGCGCCTCGCCGGCCTACGTGAAAGCCAACGGCTGCCCGCACAAGCCCAGCGACCTGCCAAACCATGCCTGCCTGCGCCTGGTGAGCCCGGTGGTCGCCCTGGACAAGTGGCTGTTCGACGGCCCCGAGGGCCAGGAAGGGGTGTCGCTCAACGGCTCGCCGTTCCTGGTGAACTCCGCCGACGCGCTGAAAACCGCGATCACCAGCGGCATGGGCCTGGGCGTGCTGCCGGTGTACGCGGCCATCGAAGGCCTGCGCAACGGCACCCTGGTGCGGGTCATGCCCAAGTACCGCTCCCAGGAGCTGAACCTGTACGCCATCTACCCGTCGCGCCAGTACCTGGACGCCAAGATCAAGACCTGGGTCGAGTACCTGCGCAGCACCCTGCCGGAAATTCTCGCCGCCCATCAGGCGGAGCTGGCGGCGTATGAGCTGAGCGGCGGCTTCAACGGCGCGCGCCTGACCACCTGAGTTTTACGTTCCCTGTAACCGCTGCCGCAGGCCTTCAGCGATCTCAAGACCCTGCGCCCCCTTCGGGGTCGATCGCAGCCTGCGGCAGCGGCTACAAAAAGCTCACCGGGAATGTTAGCTTGCTTGGCATTCTTCCCGCCTGACGAGCTTTCCCGCGATGAAAAAGACCGTACTTGCCTTCAGCCGCATCACTGCGGACATGATCGAGCGCCTGCGCCAGGACTTCGAGGTGATAGTGCCCAACCCCAAGCAGGGCGATATCGCTGCGCAATTCAACGAAGCCCTGCCCCATGCCCACGGCCTGATCGGCGTCGGGCGCAAGCTGGGCCGCGCGCAGTTGGAAAATGCCGCCAGGCTGGAAGTGGTCTCCAGCGTCTCGGTGGGCTACGACAACTATGACCTGGCCTACTTTAACGAACGCGGGATCATGCTCACCAACACCCCGGACGTACTCACCGAAAGCACCGCCGACCTGGCCTTCGCCCTGCTGATGGGCAGCGCCCGGCGCGTCGCCGAGCTGGACGCCTGGACCAAGGCCGGGCAATGGCAGGCCAGCGTCGGACCGGCGCTGTTCGGTTGCGATGTGCACGGCAAGACCTTAGGGATAGTCGGCATGGGCAATATCGGCGCGGCCATCGCCCGTCGCGGGCGCCTGGGTTTCAACATGCCGGTCATCTATAGCGGCAACAGCCGCAAGACCGCGCTGGAACAGGAATTGGGCGCGCAGTTCCGCGAACTCGACCAGTTGCTGACCGAAGCGGATTTCGTTTGCCTGGTGGTGCCGCTCAGCGAGCAGACCCGGCACCTGATCAGCCGTCGCGAACTGGCGCTGATGAAACCGGGGGCGATCCTGGTGAACATTTCCCGCGGCCCGGTGGTGGACGAGCCGGCGCTGATCGAGGCCCTGCAGAACGGCACGATTCGCGGCGCCGGCCTGGATGTCTACGAGAAGGAGCCGCTGGCCGAGTCGTCGCTGTTCCAGCTGAAAAACGCCGTGACCCTGCCGCATATCGGCTCGGCCACCCATGAAACCCGCGACGCCATGGCCAACCGCGCCCTGGCCAACCTGCGCAGCGCCCTGCTCGGCGAACGCCCGCAAGACCTGGTCAACCCGCAGGTGTGGAAAGGCTGAACACCGCGCCAAACCTGTAGGAGCGAAGCTTGCTCGCGATAGCGGTTCGTCAGGCCCACCGCATCGCCCCTATCGCGGGCAAGTCGGATCGCCGCCCGCTCGCTCCTACAGAAACACCGCAAACCCTGTAGCCGCTGCCGAGCCGGGGCGAGGCGAGGCTGCGATCGGGGCGCAGCCCCGTAAATCCTGGCAACGCAGTGCACCTGACCTGCACGGTCGCCTGGTTTGGCTGCGGCTACGGATCAGGCAGGTCAGGCAAGCCGGGCGCCGGGGACGGCCAGCGGCTTGGGTTTACGGAACACCAGCACGTTGCCCAGCATCACCAGGACCAGCCCGGCCAGGGCCGGCGCGGTCCATTGGTAGCCTTCGGCGAAAGCCGAGACGTTCAGCGCCACCACCGGGAACAGCACCGTGCAGTAGGCCGCGCGCTCCGGGCCCATGCGCCCGACCAGGGTCAGGTAGGCGGTGAAGCCGATCACCGAACCCGGAATGACCAGGTACAGCAACGAGCCGATATAACGCGCGTTCCACTCCATATCGAACGGGATGCCCTTGACCAGGCAATAACCCGCCAGCATCGCCGCGCCATAGGCCATGCCCCAGGCGTTGGTGGTCAGCGGCTTGAGGCCGGCTTTCTGCTGCAGGCTGGAAAGCATGTTGCCCGCCGAAAAACACAGGGTGCCCAGCAGCGCCAGCCCCAGGCCGATCAGGGTTTGCGGGCTGGCGCCATGACCCACCAGTTCCGGCCAGAACAGCAGGCCCAGCCCCAGCAGGCCCAACGCCCCGCCCAGCAGCACGTTACGGGCGATCTTCTGGCCGAAGAACACCCGCGCGTTCAGGGCGTTCCACAGGGTCGCCGTGGAAAACACCACCGCCACCAGGCCGCTGGCCACCCACTGGCTGGCATGCAGGAAGCACATGAAGTTGATACAAAACAGGCACAGCCCCTGGGCCAGGCAGATCAGGTGCCCGCGCCGGTTCATCGGCTGCAGCTTGCGGCTGAGCAGCAACAGGACGAACAGCACCAGGGCCGCCAGGGCGAAGCGATAGACGATGGACACCGGAATCGCCACCACCCCCAGCTGCCATTTGAGGGCGATCCAGGTGGTGCCCCAGATCAGGACGGTGAGCAGATAGAGCGAGAGGTTCATGGCGCGGACTCCTGTGTAGGGCAACCCAGTTTCAGGCCAGCCCCATCTGCGCGCTTGCATAAACTTGCGCTTTTATCGCTTGCCTGGCTGGCAGCCGAAGCGCTACGGAGTAGGATGCGAAAACAGCCCAATGCCACCGATCCCCTGTAGCCGCGGCCCCTTATCGAATCGAAATCATGTCGGCCCTGGAAACCCTGCAAGTCTTTCAAGCCCTGAACCGCTCGCCCAATGCTCGCCTGGAGCACAGCGCCGAGCTTGGTGACGGCCTGGCCGCAGCCCTGTGGAGCAACCATCACGACGCCCAGGATTACGAAGCGCCGAGCCATCACACCCTGTCGTGCTATATCGCCGGCGGCACCGGTACCTTTCGCCGGGGCCAGCCGGGAACCAAGGGCGGCCCGGACAAGCTGTGCGTGCTGCCCGCCGAACACCGCTCGGCCTGGGTGATCAACGGCGAGATCCGCCTGGCCCACCTGTACTTCAGCCCGGAACAGTTCGCCCTGGGCTGCGTGACCCTGCTGGACCGCGAGCCCCGCGCGCTGCAATTGCAGGAAAACACCTTCCTCGACGACCCGCAGCAGGCCTGGCGTTTTCGCCAGCTGATCCAGCTGAACTGGGACGAGCCGGGCGAGCGCCTGCTGACCAGCAGCCTGGCCCACGAGATGCTCGGCCATGCCCTGCTGACCCAGGTCGGCCAGCGCCAGGGCTTGCGCCTCAAGGGCGGGCTGGCGGCATATCAGCGCCGGCAACTGGTGGACTACATCGACAGCCGGCTGGCCGAGCCCATCAGCCTGGGGCAGCTCAGCAGTTTATGTGCCCTATCGGAATACCACTTCGCGCGGATGTTCCGCACAAGCTTCGGCCTGCCGCCCCACCAATACCTGCTGGCCCGCCGCCTGAGCCACGCCCGCGACCTGCTGCGCGGCACCCGCCTGCCCCTGGGCGAAATCGCCCTGGCCTGCGGTTTCGCCAGCGCCAGCCACTTCGCCAATCGTTTTCGCCAGGCCCTGGGCGGCACGCCCGGGGAATATCGCCAGGCGTTTCTCGGCTGAGCACAACCGTCAGATACAGCGTGTGCCCCTATCGCGAGCAAGCTTCGCTCCTACAAGTTGCGCGGGCGTGTGCGGTTTTTCTGCAGGAACGAGCGGGCGGCGATCCGACCTGCCCGCGACGGCGGTGTGTCAGGCAAACCCCGCTCCCCAGCCTTATTGCATCAGGGCCTGCGCCACCCGGTCTTCCAGGGCCTTGATCCGCGCGCCCTCGACCCGGTAGTTGTTCGACAGCATCACCAGCACCAGCCGCCGGCCATCGGCCGCGTTCAGGTAGCCCGACAGCGACGACACGCCCTGCATCGACCCGGTCTTGGCATGCAGGTTGTCCACCGCCGCCGTGCCCAGCAGGCGATAACGCAGGGTGCCGCCGGTCATGCGCGCGGCATCGCCGGCCACCGGCAACGCCGCGTACCAGGTGGCGAACCAGGGCTGTTTGCGCGCCACCAGCAACAGGTCGCTGAGGCTCTGGCTGGAAATCTGGTTGCGCCGCGACAGCCCCGAACCGTCCACTTGCACCAGCCCTTGTGGATCCAGGCCCTGGCGCCGCAGGAAGCCCTCGATGGCCGCCACCCCGGCCGCGGCGGTGCCGGCGCTGGCGGTCTGGCGGCCCATGGCCTTGAGCAGCACTTCGGACATGTTGTTGTTCGACAGCTTGAGCAACGGCATGATCAAGCCCGCCAGCGGCATCGACGCATGGCTGGCCAACACCCGCGCCGCCGGCGCCGTGGCCTGGCCGATCCGTACCTGACCCTGCACCGTCACGCCCTGCTCGGCCAGGGCCTGCTGGAACACGTCGGCCACCAGGCGGGTCGGCTCCCACACGCTGACCCAGTTGCGTCGCGACTGCCCGGGCGGCAAGGCACCGCTGACCAGCAGCAGGTTGCTGCCATGCTCACGGCCGACCTGCAGGCTGTCCTGCTGGCTATCCTGCGCCCCGACCCGGCCCTGGTTGCGCAGGCTCATCAGCCTGTTGGCCGGGCTGACGCTGACCGCCAGCGGCGCACCCGGCCGCGTCGGCGCCGTGACCGACACCAGCACACTGCCGGCGTCGAAGTCGTCGTTGGGCGCGATGTTGAGGGCGGAAATCTGCGCGGCGTAATACAGGCTTTCGTCGTCGCTGGCCCAATCGACGCCCAGCCGCTGGTCGTCGAAGGCGGTGTCGTCGAGCACCAGGTCGCCGCTGACCTGACGGATCCCACTGCGCGCCACGGCCGCCGCCAACTCACGGTAATCCGCGGCCTGCATGCTCGGGTCGCCGCTGCCCCGCAGGTAGAGATTGCCCAGCAGGCGTTCACCCTGTTGCCTGCCGTCGCCCAGCACCTGGGTGGCGAATCGGTAGTCGGGGCCCAGGACATCCAGCGCGGCGGCGGTGGTCAGCAGCTTGAGGCTGGAGGCCGGGATCAGGCGGCTGTCGGGGTTGTGCCGGTACAGGGTCGCGCCGCTCTCGGCGTCGCGCACGCTCAGCGACACCGTGGCGCCCTGGAGCGCCGGGTCGGCCAGCAACTGATCGAGGGAGGCGCCCCAGCGGTCCTGGGGAGAAACGGCGCAGGCGCCGAGGGACAGACTCAGGGCCAACAGCAGGCCCCTGGCAGACAAACGATGGGCAGACCTTGTGAACAACAGACGTCCTCCGTGATCCGGACAATGGATGGCCGCCCAGATAACGGTGCGGACGGCCCTGCTGTCAACGACGGATTTGCCGGCAGGCCGCTACAGGGCGCTTCGGGCAGGCGCCATCCCCCTGGCCACTGGGAGGATCTCCCGCCGGTCCGGGCCGATTGCCGAATACCCTGCCTCGCCACTACAATGCGAACAATTCTTGTTCTCTTAAGAATCTGCATGCTGCCGGAGCGTTCGGCTTGGCCCACTCCTCTACCGTCGAAGTCCTCTATCACGACCATCACGGCTGGCTGAACGCCTGGTTGCGGCGCCGGCTCGGCTGCCCCGACAGCGCCGCCGACCTGGCCCAGGACACCTTCATGCGGGTGCTCGGCGCCCGGGAAACGCCGGCGATCGTCGAGCCCCGGGCGTTCCTCACCACCGTCGCCAAACGGGTGCTGTGCAACCACTACCGGCGCCAGGACCTGGAACGGGCCTACCTCGAAACCCTGGCGCAGATGCCGGAACCGCTGGTGCCGTCCGAGGAGGACAAGGCGATCATCCTGCAGACCCTGCTGGAGCTGGACCAGTTGCTCGACGGTTTGCCGCATGCGGTGAAACGCGCGTTCCTGCTGGCCCAGGTCGACGGCCTGAAACACGGCGAGATCGCCCGCGAACTGGGAGTCTCCGTCGCCACGGTCAAGCGCCACCTGCACAAGGCAGCCCTGCGCTGCTACTTCGCCCTGTGAACCGCCCCATGAAGCCATCCCTATGAGCCTATCCCTATGAATCCGGCTCTCCCCGGCCCGCCGGACATCGGCCCCCAGGTCGCCGAACAGGCCGTGCACTGGCTGCTCGAAATGCAGGCCGGCCCACTCAGCCCGCGCCAGCAACGGGCCTGGCAGCAGTGGCACGATGCCCATAGCGAACATCGACGGGCCTGGGAGCATATCCAGCGAGTCAACCAGCGCCTGCGCGGCCTGTCTTCGCCCCTCGCTCACGCTGCGCTCAACGCGCCAAAGTCCTCCAGCCGGCGCCAGGCGCTGAAGCTGCTGCTGATCCTCGGTGCCGGCTCCGCCGCGGCCTGGGGCTTGCGCGAACACAATCCCCTGCCCCCGCTGCTGGCCGACTATCGCAGCCCGCTGGGCCAGCGGCGCAAGCTGCAACTGAGCGACGGCAGCCAGTTGCAACTCAATACCGACAGCGCGGTGGACGTAAGCTTCGACGGCCAGCAACGCCTGATTCGCCTGCTCGAAGGGGAAATCCTGCTCAGCGTCGCCCGCGACAGCCGCCCGCTGCGGGTACAGACCGCCCAGGGCCTGCTGCACCCGCAAGAGGCCCGCCTGAACCTGCGCCAGTTCCGTCAGCGTACGCAACTGGCGGTGTTCGCCGGCAGCGTCGGCCTGCACCCCTCGGCTTATCCAGGGGCACCGCTGCAAGTGGGCCAGGGGCAACAAGTGAGTTTCACCGACCGCGCCTGGGACGCCCCGAGCCCGCTGGATGCCGGCAGCGGCGCCTGGAGCGAAGGCATGCTGGTGGCCGCCCATATGCGCCTGGCGGACTTCCTCGACGAGTTGGGTCGTTATCGTCGCGGCCAGCTCAACTGCGATCCGCGGGTAGCCGACCTGCTGATCTCCGGCAGTTATCCGCTGGACGACAGCGAACGGATCCTCGACCTGCTGGAAATCAGCCTGCCGGTAAAGGTCAGGCGCTTTACCCGTTACTGGGTCACGGTCGAGGCCCGCGCCTGATCCCGAAACCACCTGTAGGAGCGAAGCTTGCTCGCGATGGCGATCTGTCAGTCGGCATCTTCATCGACTGGCCGGGCCTTATCGCGAGCAAGCTTCGCTCCTACGGTTTTGTGGAGAATTTTTTTTCATTTTGTGTGAGCCGTTTTCTCGTACTCGCGTGACAGAGAAGGAAAGCCACCTTGACTCAACCTTCTCAGGATCGATGTCCATGCCCCTGCACCCCACCCGCTTCACGCCCCTTGCCCGCACCCTGCGCCCGTTGCTGCTGGGCGCCGGCCTGAGCCTGGCCGCCTCGCCCCTGGCCATGGCCGCCGAAGGCCCGGCGCGCAGCTACCACATCGCCGCCTCTTCGCTGGAAAACGCGCTGAACCAGTTCGGCCGCGAAGCCGGGGTGCTGATTTCCTTCGGCTCCCAGGTCGCCAGCGGCGTGCAGAGCCAGGGCCTGGAAGGCAGCTACACCACCGAAGCAGGCTTGAACGCCTTGCTCAAGGGCACCGGCCTGCAAGCCCGGGCCGAAGGCGACAATGCCTTCAGCCTGCAACCGGCCAGCGCCGAGAACGCCCCGGCGGCCCTGGAGCTGGGCACCTCCAGCGTGGTCGGCGACTGGCTGGGGGATGCGGCGCAGACCAATGTCCTCGAGCATCCCGGCGCCCGTGACGTGATCCGCCGCGAAGAATTCGAACGCCAGGGCGCGACCCAGGCCCGCGACGTGCTCAACCGCATCCCCGGGGTCAACGCCCCGGAAAACAACGGCACCGGCAGCCACGACATGGCGCTGAACTTCGGCATCCGCGGGCTCAACCCGCGCCTGGCCTCGCGCTCCACGGTGCTGATGGACGGCATCCCGGTGCCCTTCGCACCCTATGGCCAACCGCAGCTGTCCTTCGCCCCGATCAGCATGGGCAACATGGACGCCGTGGACGTGGTGCGCGGCGGCGGCGCGGTACGTTACGGCCCGCAGAACGTCGGCGGTATTGTCAATTTCGTGACTCGCGCCATCCCTGATGCACCGACGGTCAAAGGCGGCTTCCAGACCGAAACCAGCCCGTCGTCCAGCCACGACGGCTTCAAGAGCACCGGCAACCTGCTGGCCGGCGGCACCGCCGACAACGGCCTGGGCGGCGCCCTGCTGTACTCCGGTACCCGCGGCGGCGACTGGCGCGAACACAGTGACACCCAGATCGACGACCTGATCCTCAAGGGCCATTACCAACTCGACGACGCCAACAGTTTCAACGCCATGGCCCAGTACTACGAGGGCGAGGCGGACATGCCCGGCGGTCTGAACGTCGCCGACTACAAGGCCGATCCGTATCAGTCGACCCGCCCCTACGACAAGTTCTGGGGCCGTCGCACCCTGGTCAACTTCGGTTATCGCTACCAGGAAGATCGCCGCGAATTTACCGTCAACAGCTTCTTCACCAAGACCCTGCGCAGCGGCTACCTGGACCAGGGCAGCTTCCTCTCGCTGTCGCCGCGCGAATACTGGGTGCGCGGCATCGAAACCCGCTTCGCCCAGGGCTTCGACCTGGGGCCGACCCGCCACGAGCTGGGCATCGGCTACCGCTACATCAACGAGGCCGGCCACGAGTTGCGCTACCGCACGCCGAAAAGCGCCAACCAGCAATTGCCGAACACCGACAGCCGCAACGACCGCGATACCCGCGGCGGCACCGAGGCCAATGCGTTCTTCGTCGACGATCGCATCGACATCGGCAAGTGGACCGTCACCCCGGGCATCCGCTACGAGATGATCGAGTCCCAGCAGACCAACAACCTGAGCAACGTCAAGTACAAGGGCGACTACAACACCGCGCTGCCGGCGCTGAACGTGATGTACCACCTGACCGACAGCTGGAACCTCTACGCCAACACCGAAGGTTCCTTCGGCAGCGTGCAGTACAGCCAGATGCCCAACCGCGTGAGCAGCGGCGAAGTGAAACCGGAGAAGGCGCGCACCTGGGAACTGGGCACCCGCTACGACGACGGCGCGCTGCGGGCGGAGATCGGCGCGTTCCTGATCAATTTCGACAACCAGTACGACAGCAACCAGACCAACGACTCGGTGATCGCCCGCGGTGAAACCCGCCACCAGGGGATCGAGACCAGCGTCAACTACGCGCTGGACGGCCTGAGCCCGGCACTGGCCGGTTTCGATGTGTACGCCACCTACGCCTACGTCGACGCCACCATCCGTGAGGACGGGCCGAACAAGGGCAACCGCGTGCCGTTCTCGTCCAAGCACAAAGGCACCCTCGGCATCGGTTATACCGAGGGCCCGTGGAAGCTGAACTTCGACAGCAGCTACCAGAGCAGCCAGTTCGCCGACAACGCCAACACCTCTGCCGAAAGCGCCGACGGCAGCACCGGGCGGATTCCCGGCTACATGCTGTTCAGCAGCCGCGCCGCCTACGACTTCGGCCCGCAACTGTCGGACCTGAACGTGGCGGTAGGGGTGAAGAACATCTTCAACCACCAGTACTTCACCCGCTCGTTCGACGACAACAACAAAGGCAAATACGTGGGCGAACCGCGGACCCTGTACGTGCAGACGTCCGTGGCGTTCTGATCCAGCCCCTTCCCTCCCTAGCGCCGGCAAGCTGGCTCCTGCAGGAATGGCCGCGGTCCTGTAGAAGTCAGCTGCTCGCAATGCCATCCGGGCGGATAGAACAGCTCGACCTGTTCCGCTCGCAAGATCAAAAAACAGCTACAACGGCGCCAAGCTCGTTGCTCCAGCGCGCTCCTATCATTCGGCAATAACCTTATAAACAAATAACACCTATAAAAACCCGAGGCAGGTTGCACATAGCCATGTCGATGAGTTGAAGGCAGTCATCCGTCACGTGATGCCCATCCTTTCCAGGAGTATCGATCTCACGGACACCCTCAATTGGAGCTTGCTATGCAAAACGACTTCACTTCCCCGAACTCCGTTGTTTTCTCCAACACAGGTTCAGATATCGATTTCAAACCCAGGAAGAAAAACATCCTGATGAGAATCATATCCAAGACCTCTATTTGCAGTCAGTCCTTCGCAGCCGGCAACTGCGAAGGCTGGAAGTGGTAAACATGGCAGTTTGACAGTGGAGAACCTCTTTGCCAGCAAAGAGGTTCTGGTAATCGGTTGAAAGCGAGCATGGACAGCATGAGTTCAAACTTCTACTCCATTTCCGACTTTAACGAAGTCAGCGTTCCCGAATTCGCGGCAAGAGCCTATAAGCTGACACTGCCTTATGTGACTCAATTCCTGACCGCCAGGCATCCCCACCGTAATGGCGCTGTCTGTCCATTTGTCGCTGGTGCCCTTAAAAACCAAACGCTGTATTTCAGCTTTGCCGACTTCCATGAACAACATGACTGGGCTTCTTTCATAGAACAATGCATCAAGTTCATGCAGAGCAAGCGAAAAGACAACAAGTTCGGTCGTGCCTTGATCATCCTGCTTCCCGAGGATTTCGACCTGGAGCTTTTGCTGCGGATTCATGTAGACAACAAAGTAAAATGTGTAGAGTCCTTTCTGATGCTCGGTGCCCTCTACAAGGAGAGCAATGCAAAAAGTCTTCACAGCCCCGACTTTTTCCCTCTGCGAACACCGACCCCGACTCTGGTAATACGAGAAATCACCGCGGGAGATTTAGTGTTCCTCGAACCTGAGCATTACAGCGTTTCTACCCGCCTGAAGTTTCTTAGGTCCTATGTCCGTCGTTTCGGAACTTCTCAATCTTCAGAGTACGAAATGCGCCAGGTTGCCGCCTCGAAGAAGATCATCAAGCAATACCGTATAAAGGTCGCCTGGGACTGGGCTTTCCGACTGGCGCTGCTCTCGATCATCATCGGCATCATCACCGTCGCTATTGAAGGAGCAACGCATGTTTAGCTCCAACAGGTACTTCATATCGGGCATCGTGCTGATCATCGCCCAACAAGTATCCCTGGCCATATCGACCTATTACATCGCCATGGCGGGTGCAGCCCTTTCCCTGCAGGATTACCAACTGCTCAAGACCCGGATCATCCTTTTTTTCTCATTTGCCCTGCTGGGGTATCTGATCAGCTCCGCCGTAGAGTTCATTTCAGCAAAGCTGAAGATCGACTTATGGGAGAAATATATATTCTCCGTATACGAACACCTTCGCCACAACCAGCCTCTTTCGTCTGAAGCGAACCGAAAAAACGTCCAGGGTTGGCTGGGAAGCGAAGTGCCGACAACGCTGGATGGCACAGTCAATCTCTATTTCGGCATGACGTCCGTATACAGCAACATCATCACCACCCTCTATGTATTTTACTGGGTGCTCGGAATCCACATTGCCATCGTCATGGCGACTTCGATCCTGCTTTCATACTTCCTGGTCAAGGCAATGAAAAGCAGGATCAACATCTCCGCCACGGAGATACAGCAAAAGAGGCTCAATGTAGTCAAACGTACAAGTTCGCTCTGGGACTACTACCTGAATGCAAACTCATCCATGATTGGCGCCTCCGAGGCATCGTCCAGATCATTGATCGCGGACTTCCTCAGATCCTCCCTGTACTACGTCAGGCTCGAGCAACTGGCGGCGTGCCTTCCAATATGCATTGCCGTCGTCTTGATCCTGATATATCTGCAAGGGCTGCCCCTGAGTCAGTCTGTCCCTTGGGGAATGATCGTTGCCACTTTACCGCGCTCTCTGCAGGTATTCGGAAACGTTCACTCGATGAGCCTGTACAACAGCAAGTATCTGTACTTTCGTAAAAGAATCAGCAATCTGCTGGATTTCACCAACACCCTGGAATCGCTGAACCTCAACCAACAAGTCGCTCGCGATGACCTGTCGATTTGCAATACCCTCAACGGGCAGACCATCCCCATAGATCGATTGTTCGATGACATTCGTACAATCGCCCACCTGAAAGGCAGATTTCTCATATCAGGCAAGAATGGCGCGGGAAAGTCATCCTTGCTGAAACTGATCAAGTCAGAATTCACCGAGTCGATCCTGCTGCCCAGTCACGCCAGTTTTCATGAAACAGAAGCGCCGCTTTCCACGGGAGAAAGTCAGGTCAAGAAGCTCCTTCATGTCTTGGAGCAAAAAGCCCCAATCATCCTGCTGGATGAATGGGACGCCAATCTGGACACGCAGAACAAGGTACGGGTCGGCAATATCCTGAATCAGAAAGCCGAAGAAACATTGATTATTGAAGTGCGGCACTTCCAGGGGGTGATCTGATTACCCGTTCTTGCCCGATCAGCCATCGACCTGCCGCGAAAACGCCAGGACGATCAACAAAAAAGGCCATCGCACGGCGATGGCCTTTTGCTGTTTCCCTCCAACTCATGAGGGCCTGCATTTAGATGTCTTTCGTCAGAGCCGCAGGCGCCTGTTCTTGAAAGATCACTGCGCCGTCAGCTATTGAGCGCGGCCTGTTGGTTCTCCAGGAATTCTTCTTCGAGCAAGGCGTCCGCCTTGGCTCCATCGCGGATCGGCACCACCGTTGCGCGCTTGCCGCGCAGCTTGCCGAACATGTGCTCCAGGGCACTTTCCAGTTTGAGGCTGGCGCCGTCGATGGCCTGCTCCAGGGTATCGGCCTTGTGGGTCACGGAGACTGGTTGATGGCCTTTTGGCCGTGCCTCCAGCTGGCAACGTATGTCGTGGGGACCGGCCTTGTCACCGTTCTCGTCCCGCAGGTGGACCACCACCCGGGTCAGGTCCTCCTCGTAGCGTTCGAGCGTGCTTTCAACGGTGCTGCGCACCCACTCCTCCATCCGAAGGCTGCTTTGAATATGGTTATCGCTATGGACTTGGATTTGCATAGTTCTTCCCTTATTTCAGCTTGCTCGTAAGAGAGTCAGGTCAATGCGTTCGAACCTGCATTTCGTGACCTCTTGGTTACACAATTAGGCACGGCGAAGAACAATTCAACCCCTGGAAAAAGATAAATATTTATTGGCAAATAAAGCCGGACAAAGTGCAAAAGCGCTGTTAATGTCGGGAGTTGGGTCGCCCCACTCCCCTGTCCTTTCTGCTTAGCCGTGCCCCCCTCCCAACGGGTGCAAACCGCGAAAGATCTCCGCCTCTTCCACCAGCCAGTCATGCACCGCGCGCACGCCCGGATGGCTCAGCGCGCCCGGCGCATACAGCAGCACATAACGCTTGTGATTGGGCACCGCGAGACCGAACGGCACGATCAGGGTGCCGCGCTCCAGCTCATCGTTGAGCAGGGTGCGCCGGGCAATCGCCACGCCCATGCCGGCAATCGCCGCCTCGATGGTCAGGTGGTTGCGATTGAAGGTGTGCCCGCGCCGCACATCCGCACCCTCGAAACCGATGGCATTGAGGTAGAACTCCCACTCCGCGTACTCATAGCTGCCGCGCCAGGCGGTGATGTCGTGCAACAGCGGAAAGTGCACCAGGTCCGCCGGGCCGTGCAGGGGCGGGCGGCCGCGCAGCAGGCCCGGGGCACAGACCGGAAAAATCTGCTCGTCCAGCAGGGTTGTGGATAACAGCCCTGGATAACTGCCGTCGTTGAGGTCGATGGCCAGGTCGAAATCGCCTTCGTGCAAGGCCACGCTGCTGTCCTCGGCCACCAGCCGCAGTTGAATGTCCGGAAAGCGCTGCTGCAACCGGGGCAGGCGCGGGGTCAGCCACTTGCCGAGAAACGACGGGATCGAGCGCAGGCGCAAGGTGCCGCTGATCATCCCGGCATCCAGCCGCCGCAACTCGGCGTCGATGCTGCCGTAGGCCTCGTTCACCGTGATCGCCAGCCGCTGCCCCTCGGCGCTCAGTTCCACTCCGCGGGCACGGCGGTGAAACAGGCGAAACCCGAGCCGCTCTTCCAGCAGGCGGATCTGCTGGCTGACCGCCCCCGGGGTGATGTGCAGCTCTTCGGCGCAGCGGGTGAACGACAAGTGCCGCGCGGCACAGGAAAACACATGCAGCCAGACGTAGGTCTGGGCATGAAACTGACGGCTCATCGTTTAGTCCTGCTAAAGGCTGTCTTAGGAAAATTCGTTGGTCAGCATTGACCGAGCTAGGCAGTATCGCCGACCTAACGCTCGGCCTACAAAAAATGGCAGCGATTTCTCTTCCATTGCTTGTAAGGCTTTAGCATGGCTATCAGTGTTTTCGATCTCTTCAAAGTCGGCATCGGTCCGTCCAGCTCCCACACCGTCGGCCCGATGCGCGCTGCCGCGACCTTCGCCCAGGGCCTGTTCGAACAGGGTTTGCAGGCGCAGGTACAGCGGGTGGAGATCCGTCTGTACGGCTCGCTGTCCGCCACCGGCGTCGGCCATGCCACCGACCGCGCCTGCGTCATGGGCCTGATGGGCGAATGGCCCGACAGCATCGACCCGACCAGCATCGGCCCGCGCATCCAGCAGCTGCGCGACAGCGGCGAGCTGAACCTCGGCGGTCGCTCGACCATCGCCTTCGACTGGCAGCGCGACCTGCTGCTGCTCGACGAAAGCCTGCCTTACCACCCCAACGCCATGACGCTGGCGGCCTTCGGCGCGGACGGCCCGCTGTGGCAGCAGACCTACTACTCGGTGGGCGGCGGTTTTATCGTCGAGGAAGCCGAAGTCAGCGACGGTGCCCCGGCGGCCAACAGCGTCGAGTTGCCCTACGACTTCAACAGCGCGGTGGAACTCCTGGCCCTGTGCCAGCGGCATCAGTTGCGGGTCTCCGAACTGATGATGGCCAACGAACGGGCCTGGCGTAGCGACGCGGAGATCCGCAGCGGCCTGCTGCATATCTGGGCGGTGATGCGCGAATGCGTCGAGCACGGCCTGCGCCACGAAGGCACCCTGCCCGGCGGCCTCGATGTACCGCGCCGCGCGGCCAAGCTGCACCGCAACCTGCTGGAAATCGGCAAGCCGAACGTCATCAGCTCGACCCTGTCGGCCATGGAGTGGGTCAACCTGTACGCCCTGGCGGTGAACGAGGAGAACGCCGCCGGCGGACGCATGGTCACCGCCCCGACCAACGGTGCGGCGGGGATCATTCCGGCGGTGCTGCATTACTACATGAAGTTCAACCCCGAAGCGTCGGACGACGACGTGATCGACTTCTTCCTCGGCGCCGCCGCGGTGGGCATCCTGTGCAAGAAAAACGCCTCGATCTCCGGCGCCGAAGTCGGCTGCCAGGGCGAGGTGGGTTCCGCCTGCGCCATGGCCGCCGCCGGCCTGGCCGAGGTCCTCGGCGCCACCCCGGAACAGCTGGAAAACGCCGCCGAAATCGGCCTGGAACACAACCTCGGCCTGACCTGCGACCCGGTCGGCGGCCTGGTGCAGGTGCCCTGCATCGAGCGCAACGCCATCGCCGCGGTGAAGGCGATCAATGCCACCCAGATGGCCCTGCGCGGCGACGGCAAGCACTTCATTTCACTGGACCGGGTGATCCGCACCATGCGCGATACCGGCGCCGACATGCACGACAAATACAAAGAAACTTCACGGGGCGGCCTGGCCGTAAGCTGGGTGGAGTGCTGAGGAGCATTCCCTGACCGCCTGCAATACGTGAGCCCGAGCAAGAATAATAACGAGGCAATACCGATGACCGATGTACGTACACCCGCTGCCGAAAACCCGGCGCTAGAGACGACCCGCAGCACCGCGCGCACCAGCCAGGGCTGGAGCAAGCACGACACCACCTGGATGCTCGGCCTGTATGGCACCGCGATCGGCGCCGGCACCCTGTTCCTGCCGATCAACGCCGGGGTCGGCGGCTTCTGGCCGCTGATCGTGCTGGCGCTGCTGGCTTTCCCTATGACCTTCTTCGCCCATCGCGGGCTGACCCGCTTCGTGCTGTCCGGGCGTTCCGGGGACATCACCGAGGTGGTGGAAGAGCACTTCGGCGTCGGCGCCGGCAAGCTGATCACCCTGCTCTACTTCTTCGCCATCTTCCCTATCCTGCTGGTGTACAGCGTGGCGCTGACCAACACCCTGGGCAACTTCATGGAACACCAGTTGCACATGACGCCACCGCCGCGCGCGGTGCTGTCGCTGCTGCTGATCCTCGGCCTGATGGCCATTGTGCGTTGCGGCCAGGGCGTGATCGTCCGGGCCATGAGCATGCTGGTCTATCCCTTCGTCGCCGCGCTGTTGCTGCTGGCCGTGAGCCTGATTCCGAACTGGAACGGCGCGTTCTTCGCCTCGGCCAACGACGGCATGTCCATGCCGCTGTTCCTCAAGACCCTGTGGCTGGCGATCCCGGTGATGGTGTTCTCGTTCAACCATTCGCCGATCATCTCCGCCTTCGCCGTCGACCAGAAACGCCACTACGGCGCCCAGGCCGAACGCAAGAGCAGCGGCATCCTCGCCGTGGCCCACGGCATGATGGTGCTGACCGTGATGTTCTTCTGCTTCAGCTGCGTGCTGGCCCTGTCGCCGGCTGACCTGGCTGCGGCCAAGGCACAGAACATCTCGATCCTGTCGTACCTGGCCAACCACTTCCAGACCCCGGTGATCGCCTACGCGGCGCCGCTGATCGCGCTGGTGGCCATTACCAAATCCTTCCTCGGCCACTACATCGGCGCCAGCGAAGGCTTCCAGGGTCTGATCGTGAAGAGCCTGCGCGGCCGTGGCCGGGCCATGTCGCCCCGCGCTCTGGAGCGTTGCACCGCGCTGTTCATGGTCCTGACCTGCTGGGCCGTGGCCACGTTCAACCCGAGCATCCTCGGCATGATCGAAACCATGGGCGGGCCGGTCATCGCCTGCCTGCTGTTCCTGATGCCGATGTATGCGATCCGGCGCGTGCCTTCCCTGCGCCAGTATTCGGGGCGGCTGTCGAATGTGTTCGTGGTGCTGGTCGGCCTGGTCGCACTGTCAGCGATCATTTATTCGGTCATGCCCTGAAACGGGCAGGCAAAAAAAACGGACCTTCTGGTCCGTTTTTTTTCGCCCCCGGATTTACGGGCCGGCGTTTTTCCCGGCATGCCCCTTGCTTTGCAGGAGGCGAGGAATAGGGATGTTGGCCGACCTCGGCGAACGGCCTGCCAGTGGTCAGGACAAACGAACCAATCCCGACCCCGGCCGGTCAATGACTGCACGATCCAATCAGGCGGTGACGCACCATGGACAATCCCTTTCAACTGATTACCGATGCCTTCACCCCGGAATACCGGGTCAACCTGAGCATCCAGGGCCTGGACGGCAGCATCATGCTGACCCTGTCCCAGGCTGGCCGGGTGGTGGCCAAACGCATGATCAGCGCCGAGCAGCGCGGCGATCCGCAGCGCCTCAAGCGCCTGGTGCAGAGCATTCAGTTCGGCATCGCCATCGAACAGGGCCACAGCGCCGTGGCCATCCTCGAAGCCATGACCGACAGCGACACCTTCAAGTTGCCGCTGCCGGCCGGCAAACACCGGCCCGATCAGCGACCGCCGCTGACCGTGTCGATTTAAAGCTCGCCCTTCTCGACTTCCGGGTGCTCGCCGGACCCCGCGCCGGTCTTGCGCTGCGGGTACTCGATCTTCACCGAGGGGAACTGCGACGAGGCGTAGCGCACCACCAGGATGGCGAACGCCAGCAGCAGGATGCCGCCACACAGGTAGATGATGCCCATGTCCGGCGGGTTGTGGTGCGACACGTTGGAGATCAGCAGACGGGTCAGTGCGGTGATCGCCACGTAGATCAGAAAGCGCACCGGCATGTGGTTGGTCTTGACCAACATAACCAACCAAAAATCATACTCTTTAATTCCCATCGCAAATCCAACAGCTCTAGCTCCAAACCTAGATCACCACCACTGCTATTAGAACTACTCAGGCCAAGTCAAAATAAAAACATTATGCACAACAGGATGATCCCCTAGTATCTCTCCACAACCCAGCTTCGAACAATCAAATTAGGATCCGCCACACAACAGACTGTAGAATTAGGATAGGATGACTCCAACTCCAATCCCCTATGAATTTTATTTTTTATATATAAATTATGAAAAAGCACAGAAACATTCAGCAAAGAAACAACCTTCCTAGTAACAATAGCGTCATCCAACCGTATATCTCGCCTTTTCTTTTTTGACAAGTCTCTTCGCTTTAGAAGACTTTCATAATTCTCACTTAGAATCCTCGCTCTTGCCTCATTATAAATATAGAGACCGCTCGCATCCCTAAGATCAAGTACCTTTTCAGGTGAAACCAAAACTTCGCTAGCAACCACACAGGGGTTACATCCATGATACTTAAATAATGCCCATTCTTTCGCATTTGATTTGGGGCAAGCAAAACCATCAACAAAAAAATAAACACCACTACCTAGCCAATCTTCGTCACTAGTATTGACTTCGTAGCCGGATTCAACTATACACCTCGCCTTATCCAAGGTAGTTCCATGATAAGCAAGAAATTTAAGACTTTCCAAATGAAAAACCCACTCTCAGCAGCAAAAGTAAAAATCGAATACTACGCACATACATTATTTAAAAGCCATATCAAAAAAAGCCTGTACACGAAATTTTCATTTCGCTTGCTATTTGCATCAGTTAGCTGCGTAGCCATAAACCCTTTATTCGAAATAATTTCAAGCCTAATTGAACAAAAAAAAACAACTCCCTGCATCACAACCTTTCTTTCTTTAAACGCTGTAGCCTTTACAATTTTTTTCGTATTTTCTTTATTTTTTTTAGCTCTAGCGAAGATAGATCAAAGAAAAATAAAACCAGAGAAAATCAACTCAACAAAGAAAATCGTGGGTCATTGGAAATTAGGAGCCTCCAACATCCACTGCTATAACGGCGACATCACTGAAATTAGTGAGGCAGACATAATAATAACATCAGAAGATACTGGACTAGAACTTGGGTCAATCACTGGAACATCAGTTTCCGGAAGAGTTAGAAGGCTTGCCGCCACATTCCACAAAACACAAGAAATTAAAAAAGACAACCTCGCCGACTTCATTAGTGAATGGAAAACACAAAATGGCAAGATGTCAAATTTTGAGCTTGGCACTTGTATTCCATGTCCAGCCTTTGAAGCGATTAACAATAACGTAAAAAAAATAATTACCGCAGTAGCAATTCAAAAAAACCAAGACAAAACAACCACTATACAAGACACAGCACTAACAAGAATTATAAAATTTGCATTTAGCGTTGCAAAAGAAGAAAACCACAAGTCCATCTTTATTCCTGTTTTTGCTTTAGGTAGCGGAAACCTGAGTCCCGATGAAACAATTAATTCTACTATCAACGCAATAAAATCCGCCTACGAATCATTCTCTACACCATTTGATATATATATAGGAACATATAGAGACTCTGACCTCGTAGAGCTCATCACTCAACTCCAATACGCCTTCCACGCTTAATCATGATTGAGACGCTCGAAGCCATCAAAAGCAAGCACTTAGAAAAAACATGCAAGATAGGATATACAAGTGGAGTATTTGATCTGCTTCATATGGGGCATAAAAATTTTATTAGCTCATGTCAAAAACAATGCGACATACTGATAATCGGAGTCGACTCGGATCAACGAGTGAAAGAACAGAAAGGAGATCAGAGGCCGATCCAGCATCAAAACGTTCGAATCACAGAAGTTTCAAGACTTAACGAATACACTTTCCTAAAAAATGCAGATAGCCACTTCTATATCGCCAACTTTAAGGTCGATATAATATTTCTTTCAAGCGACCGCAGCCAAAAGATAAAAAAACTAAAACAGTGCTATCCATCAAAAGAGATAGTAATGATCCCCTATACAAAAAACATATCCACTACACTTCTAATATCGCAACCCGTTATGCCCGTTTAAGAAAATTAATTGAACGCCGGAAAAACCACGATCACTGCCTTATAAAAAAGCAGAGCAGACCGCTAATAGCGGTCTGAGGACAAGCAATTATTTTAGCTGCTCACCAAGACTTAATTGTCCCCGCCGATTGAGATCATTCACCAACCATATTCCGGCTTTTGTCATTAAAAAAAATGTCGCCACTATTAACCCCACTCGGAGACTATCAGATGCTTTAACTGGTGTTCCATCAGACATCACTTGTGCATTTTTAACAGGTCCTTCACACCCATGCGGTGTTCCCACCTCAACAACAAAACCATCTACAAGAGTGTAGTACTTATTAACATCTAGGTCTTCCAGCTCTTTTTCGAGATTGTGAGCAAACTTATTCCGCAACTGATTCAAATGTTTCAACGGTCTTGCCAAATTTGCAGGTAAACCTGAAGCG
>NZ_JBNNVU010000049.1:0-40140 GCF_050280705.1 Pseudomonas sp. NPDC089530
CGTTTTTCGCCGACGGCCTTGCGCGCCACCTTGTTGATCAATTCCGGCAGATAACCGTGGGACCAGGCGGTGTAGACGATTGCGTTGTGATAGCGGTCGTGCAGCAGTTCGTCGGCCAGTTCGCTGGTGTCGTTGGCCGAGAACTCGATGTTCACCGGCAGGCCGAGCTTGATCGCGCTGGGGCTGATGGTCATCAGCGGGCGGATGTAGCTGTAGGAATTGTCGAACTCGCCTTCCTCGACATTGCGCGTCGGGTTGGCGGCGAATACGTAATTGGCCTTGCCGAATTTTTCCGGCAGCAGGGACGCCAGGTCGATGGCGCGGTTCAGGCCCTGGCAGTTGAGCTGGCCGAGGCCGCCGGCGGGTTTTTCCGCATGGCGCAAAAAGACCAGGGTCTGGGTGCCGTCCACCGGCTGGGCGCGACTTTCGCTGGACTCCAGCGACAGCAGCAGGGCACTGGTCAGCAGCAGCGCCGGAAAGAACACGTAGGAGCGGCGGGGCAGGCGTCGGGTGAAACTCAGCAGATTCTTCATTGATTGTGGGTACTTCAGCGCAATCGGTTGAGGCTGACAAACCTGTCCACGGCGAGCTCCTGGCATCCCGTGGTTTTCCCTGTCATTGAACGAGTGTTCTACCCGCAGGCAGGTCAGAGTCCCAGGACGCTTTTTGGTTCGATCCTGGCGCATGACTTCGCGCGTGAGTCCGTTACTTTATCCGTACCGCTGTCCGGTTGCCGTGGAGCTTAACCACCGGATGTTTCCAATTTAAGAATGCGCGCTGTGCACCGATGCTTATAATCAAGCGCCGTCGCCGCCCGGTCCCGGGCCACGGTCTTTCATCTGACTGTCATTGGAAGCCTGTCATGACCGATCTCTCCGCATTCCCCATCACCCGGAAATGGCCCGCGCAGTACGCCGACTGGATTCAGCTGTACTCCTTGCCGACCCCCAACGGCGTCAAGGTCTCGATCATGCTCGAAGAGATCGGCTTGCCCTACGAGGCGCACCGCGTCAGTTTCGACACCCAGGACCAGATGTCCCCCGAGTTCCTCTCGCTGAACCCGAACAACAAGATCCCGGCGATCCTCGACCCCCACGGGCCGGACGACCGGCCGCTGGCCCTGTTCGAGTCGGGCGCGATCCTGATCTACCTCGCGGACAAGAGCGGGCAACTGCTGGCCCAGGAAACCGCCGCGCGCTACGAGACTATCCAGTGGCTGATGTTCCAGATGGGCGGCATCGGCCCGATGTTCGGCCAGTTGGGCTTCTTCAATAAATTCGCCGGCAAGGACTACGAGGACAAGCGTCCGCGGGATCGCTACGTCGCCGAGTCCCGCCGTCTGCTGAGCGTGCTCGAAGGCCGCCTGCAAGGCCGCGACTGGATCATGGGCGAGCGCTACACCATCGCCGACATCGCCACCTTCCCCTGGGTGCGCAACCTGGTCGGCTTCTACGAAGCCGGCGACCTGGTGGGCTTCAAGGACTTCCCCAACGTGCAGCGCGTGCTGGAGCGCTTCCTCGCCCGCCCGGCGGTGATCCGCGGCTTGGAAATTCCCAAGCCCGTCTGACCTCCATCTAACCCTGTAGCCGCTGGCGCAGCCTGCGCTCGACGACGCAGTCGTCGTAGAACCTGCCTGCGCCAGCGGCTACAGGGTTCTGTGTTTTCCATCAGGCCGGTTCCGGCCTGACCGCGTTCATTCAGCCAAGGACCCGTAATGAGCCGATTCGATTTCAAACAGGTGGATGTCTTCAGCAACCAGCCGCTCAAGGGCAACCCGCTGGCGGTGGTGTTCGGCGCCGACGAGTTGAGCGAGGCGCGGATGGCGGCGTTCGCCAACTGGACCAACCTCAGCGAGACCACTTTCATCCTCGACCCCAAGGACCCACGGGCCGACTATCGCCTGCGGATCTTCACCACCCTGCAGGAACTGCCGTTCGCCGGCCATCCGACCCTCGGCAGTTGCCATGCCTGGCTGGAAGCCGGTGGTGTGCCCAAGGGCGAGGAGATTGTCCAGGAGTGCGCGGTCGGCCTGGTGCGCATTCGCCGCAACGGCGCCGACCTGGCGTTTCTCGCGCCGCCCTTGCTCAAGTCCGGCCCGGTGGAGGCCGGGTTGCTGGAGCAGGTGCGCCTGGGCCTGAAGCTGGCGCCCGGCGCCATCGTCGACGCGCAATGGGTGGACAACGGGGCAGGGTGGCTGGCCGTGCTGCTGGCCGAGCGCGACCAGGTGCTCGAACTGCAACCCGACTACGTGCAGCTCAAGGGCCTCGCGGTGGGGGTGATCGCCCCCTGGAACCCCGAGCGCGACGGCGACGCGGCGCAGTTCGAGGTGCGGGCCTTCATTTCCGGCGACGGCATGCCGGAAGACCCGGCCACCGGCAGCCTCAACGCCGGCATTGCCCAATGGCTGCTGGGCGCCGGTCTGGCGCCGGACGCCTACGTGGTCAGCCAGGGCCTGAGCATGGGCCGCGCCGGGCGTATCCAGGTCGAGCGGATCGGCGACGAGATCTGGATCGGCGGTTCGGCGGTGACCTGTATCGACGGCAGCCTGAGCCTGTAGGCGAGGGCGATTGACCGTGGCCCGCCGGGGCCGGCGCTGGCCAGGATCCGCGGGCAAAAAAAGCTGCCCAAGGTGGCAGCGTAAAGGAGAGCACGCGGTGCTGTTGAGGCCAGTGTCACCGCGCCAAATGACAGCCTGATGACAGCGGGGCGTTGATCGGGCGCGGCGGGCGCTTTTCCGGCGAACGGTGCCGGTGCTGTCATCTTGGCGTCATCGAGCCCATGGCAAGATCGCCGCCAACCCGTTCGAGGGCGCGGCAGGTCGCGGCCTGCCGGTGGATGAATCTGCCAGGAATCCCCCATGAAAGGCGACGCCTCCCTGTTCGCAGCCATTGACCTTGGGTCCAATGCGTTTCGCCTGATGATCGGCCAGCCGGTGCGGCGTAGCCAGGGCTTCATGATCCAGGAGGTGAAGACCCTGCGCGAGCCGGTGCGTCTGGCGGAAGGTTTCCAGGGCGGCGCCCTGGACGAGTTGGCGCTGGACCGGGGGTGGCAGGCGCTGGCGCGCTTCGGCAAGAAGCTGCGCGGTTTCGAGGCCGGGCGGGTGCGGGCCGTGGCCACCAGCGCGGTGCGCGAAGCCGACAACGCACCGCTGTTCCTGGCCAGTGCGGAGCAGCACCTGGGGTTCCGCATCGACGTTATCTCCGGGCATGAAGAGGCCCGGCTGGTGTACGCCGGCGTGGCCCATACCGTGCCGTGCGGCGGCAGCATGCGGCTGGTGGTGGATATCGGCGGCGGTTCCACCGAGCTGATCCTGGGGCAGGGGGCCCAGCCCCTGATGACCGAGAGCATCGCCATCGGCAGCGGCACCTTCGGCACCCGTTACTTTCCCGGCGGCACGGTCTCGGCCCATGGCCTGCAGGAAGCCGAGCGCGTGGCCAGCCTGAAGTTCGAGAAAGTGGCCCGGCGTTATCGCCTGCTGGGCTGGGAGCAGGCCATAGGGTCCTCCGGCACCGCGCGTTTCCTGGCCAAGGTGCTCAGGGTCAACGGCCTGAACGACTACGGCCAGGACGGCATCACCTACGGCGGGCTGCTGCGCCTGTCGCTACGTTTGCTGGACGCCGGGCACGTCAAGCGCCTGCGGCTGCTGGGCCTGCAATCCCATCGCCTGGGCAGCCTGCCCGGTGGCCTGGCGGTGATGCTGGCGGCGTTCAAGGTGTTCGGCATCGTCCAGATGACGCCTTCCGAACCGGGCCTGCGCTTCGGGGTGTTGCACGGCCTGATATGTAACAACTGATTGCCTTCTACGGCTTCCTGTCTGCTGTTCCCGCCAGCTTCCTGCCGCACTGCTGCGTTGGCACCGGCCGAAGGTGCGAGTGCCCTCCATCGCCCGGGAATCACTCGGCCCCAAAAACGGTGTAATAAAAAGTGCGGTTATCGACGGCACTATCCCAGCTGTCCGTAACAAGGGGGAACGACCATGACCGACCCAATCCGCGTGCTGTTCGTCTGCGCCCGCAACGATGCGCGCTCATTGATGGCCGAGGCGCTGCTGCGTCACGCCGACGCCGAACACTTCGAGGCCTGCAGCGCCGGCCTGGTGGCCAGCGAGATCGACCCGCGCGCCCTGGCGTCCCTCGAACACATCGGCATCGACACCCAGGGGCTGCGCAGTAAGGCCATCGACGAGTTCGCCGGGCAGCCGTTCCACTACCTCATCACGCTGTGCGACAAGTCTTCGGAAGAGGTCGCGCGCATGCCGTCCTCCGGCGAGGTGATCGCCTGGAGCTTCGAGGACCCCAGCACCAGCGAGCGGCCTGAGCCGTTCCGCCACTGCCTCCAGGAGATCCATGACCGGCTCCACATGTTCATCACCGTAAAGACTCGGCCATGACCGGCGTCGGGGTGCCGCGGGGAGGCTCTGGCGGGCGGCTCGCGGCGCGGTCGAGGGCCCCGGGATGCGGCGGCGAGCCAGGCGATCTGGCGGCGACTTGAGGCATTGACCCGGTGCGGGGTGCTTTCTGCCCTTTCGATACGCGGCAAGTGAAGGCACAATGCGCATCCTTTTTTTGGCTGGCCTGGCCGGAGGCCTCGAAATGATCAAAACGCCGTACTACCTCATCGACAAGCAGAAACTGCTGGGCAACATGGAGAAGATCGCCTACGTGCGCGAACAGTCCGGGGCCAAGGCCCTGCTGGCGCTCAAGTGCTTCGCCACCTGGTCGGTGTTCGACCTGATGCAGCAGTACATGGACGGCACCACCTCGTCCTCGCTCTACGAGCTCAAGCTCGGCCGGCAGAAGTTCGCCGGCGAGACCCACGCCTACAGCGTGGCCTGGGCCGACGACGAGATCGAAGAGATGCTCGACAACTGCGACAAGATCATCTTCAACTCCATCGGCCAGCTGCAGCGCTTCGCCGAAGCCTCCGAAGGCAAGGTCCGCGGCCTGCGGGTCAACCCCCAGGTGAGCAGCTCCGACTACCTGCTGGCCGACCCGGCACGCCCGTTCAGCCGCCTGGGCGAGTGGGACCCGGTGAAGGTCGAAGCGGTGATCGAGCAGATCTCCGGCTTCATGTTCCACAACAACTGCGAGAACGCCGACTTCGGCCTGTTCGACCAGATGCTGGGCACCATCGAGGAACGTTTCGGCCACCTGCTGCACAAGGTCGAATGGGTCAGCCTCGGCGGCGGCATCCACTTCACCGGCGAAGGCTATGAGCTGGACGCGTTCTGCGCGCGCCTCAAGGCGTTCTCCGAGCAGTACGGCGTGCAGGTCTACCTGGAGCCGGGCGAAGCCGCGATCACCCAGAGCGCGTCGCTGGAAGTCACCGTGCTCGACACCCTCTACAACGGCAAGCACCTGGCGGTGGTGGACAGCTCCATCGAAGCGCACATGCTCGATCTGCTGATCTATCGCTTGAACGCCAAGCTGGCGCCCAGTTCGGGCGAACACACCTACATGGTGTGCGGCAAGTCCTGCCTGGCCGGAGACATCTTCGGCGAGTACCAATTCGATCGTCCGCTGGCCATCGGCGATCGGCTGTCGTTCGTGGACGCAGCGGGCTACACCATGGTCAAGAAAAACTGGTTCAACGGCCTGAAAATGCCGTCCATCGTAGTGAAGCAGCTCGACGGCAGCGTCGAGGTGGTTCGTGAGTTTGGGTTCGAAGACTACCTGTCCAGCCTCTCGTAAGCGGGCAGAAAGGAGAGATAAACAAATTGAAGAAGAACGTTCTTATCATTGGTGCAGGAGGTGTCGCCAAGGTGGTGGCCCACAAGTGCGCGCAGCACAACGATGAACTCGGTCGTATTGCTATCGCGTCGCGCAACATCTCCAAATGCCAGGCCATCATCGACAGCGTCAAGGCCAAGGGCAGCCTCAAGCAGCCCGCCGATATCCAGGCCTTCTCGCTCAATGCACTGGATGTCGAGGCGACCAAGGCGCTGATCCGCGAGACCGAATCGCAGATCGTCATCAACGTCGGTTCCGCCTTCCTCAACATGTCGGTGCTGCGTGCCTGCATCGATACCGGCGTGGCCTACCTGGACACCGCCATCCACGAAGAGCCGGGCAAGATCTGCGAGACCCCGCCCTGGTACGGCAACTACGAGTGGAAGCACCTCGAGGAATGCCAGCAGAAAAACGTCACCGCCATTCTCGGCGTCGGCTTCGACCCGGGTGTGGTCAATGCCTATGCCGCCCTGGCCAAGCAACAGTATTTCGACCGCATTGATTCGATCGACATCCTCGACGTCAATGCCGGTTCCCATGGCAAATATTTCGCCACCAACTTCGATCCGGAAATCAATTTCCGCGAATTCACCGGGCAGGTGTGGAGCTGGCAGGACAGCCAGTGGACCAGCAACACCATGTTCGAAGTCAAGCGCACCGACGACCTGCCGGTAGTCGGCTCGCAAAACCTGTACCTGACCGGCCACGACGAAGTGCACTCGCTGTCGAAGAACCTCGACGTGCCCAACGTGCGTTTCTGGATGAGCTTCGGCGAGCACTACATCAACGTGTTCACCGTTCTGCGCAACCTCGGCCTGCTCTCCGAGCAACCGGTCAAGACCGCCGAAGGCCTGGAAGTGGTACCGCTGAAAGTGGTCAAGGCCGTGCTGCCTGACCCCGCCTCGCTGGCGCCGGGCTACACCGGCAAGACCTGCATCGGCGACCTGGTCAAGGGCACCAAGGATGGCCAGCCGCGCGAAGTCTTCATCTACAACGTCGCCGACCACGAAGAAGCCTACGCCGAAACCGACAGCCAGGGCATTTCCTACACCGCCGGCGTTCCGCCCGTGGCCGCGGCCCTGCTGGTGGCCCGTGGCGAATGGGACGTGCAGCGCATGGTCAACGTCGAGGAACTGCCGGCCGAGCCGTTCCTCAAGGCGCTGGACGTGATGGGCCTGCCGACCCGCGTCAAGGACGAGAACGGCGATCGTCCCTGGAACTGAGTGCGCTCGGGTTTCGGAAGTAAGCAGCTATAAAAACAAAGTGCGCCCGTTTGGGCGCACTTTGCTATCGACTCTTCCTATCTTTCCCACTGGAACAACGTCGCCGTGCAGTTAGTGCAGCGCACATGAAAATCTAGCCTTCGCACTACGCTAACTTTTCCATGCAGAATATCGATCCTCATATTTGAATACTTCATATGAGGGCACTCGTCCATTTAGCATAACTGGCACGTTTACTACGCTCCGGTCGCCGCATTCTGGAGGGTAGACCATCCAATCGATGTCGTAGTACCACCATCCACTGTCAGAGTCGTTGACCTTTTTTAATGCACAAGCGTGAAATTGAGGTTCGGCATAGGGATATGCCCTAAGCATTTCGAGAACAGCGAGTTTGGAAACTGCGATTGCTCGTCGCGGAGACAGCGGCGGAAAGTCCTCACTTTCGAGCCATGGAGGATTGTTAGCGCCTTCGCTGTCTCTGAAGGAGAATTTAAAGATCAGCTCTTCAAAGTAATAGGAGTAAATTTTTAGCATCGCAGGCTCTGACCAAAACTAAACACTTTTCAGGCGATTCAAGTAGACCGCCGACGGAAATCGAGTTGCAATGTACTGTGGTCTGGCTTTCAAGGCAAAATAGCGCTTTTGTTGTTGCAAGGAACTCATGAGTGCCCAGCATTACATTGAAATCACGGACTGATTGTCGGCTAACCTCCACGCTGCTTTACTGACAGGTTTGGCGGTCCTCTCTGGTTGCCACCAGTTGACCACCGCCCAGCGAATTAATGCTTGGGTCGATAGCGGTGGCAAGTCCGCTCCAACTTTCCTCTCCTCAGAAGAAATCAAACGTCTGGAGGAGAGACGCTACATCAGGGTTCTGCGTACTACCTTGGCTCTCAGTGCGTTCTGGGCGAATGGCGAGGGGATGCAAGGTCGCGCGAGATTGCGGATGAAGCTCGATCGCCAAGGAGATGTATTACTCTGCGAGGCGCAACCAACTGACGGTGGCGCTCCATCCGGCTTCGCGGATTTCGTAGCTGATGTGTGCTGGAGCAGTGTCTGGGAGAGCGTACCAGAAGGTCTCCAGAATCCAATTGATGGCAGCCTTGAGATCGTCGCGCCTTTGATATCTTCCGGTAATACGTCGCCAATTCCTGATTACGAACTGAGGCACCAATGGACTGCTGCTGGAAGTCGTTTTTTCTGGGACAACGTGGTGGCCAAGCAATCAATAAATGCGTTCGGCAGAGCACGCTTTGATTTCACTGCCAACGTAAAGGGCCAAGTCGTAAGATGCGATGTGACACTTCAAGAACACTATTCCCGTCCTGAATATTTTCATCCAGATCCTGAGTTGCAATAGGTGCTTGCAAATCAGTACTTGCAGCTCGATCTGCGACAAATGCCTGGGTTTCGTGTGGGGGAAGACGGGGTAGCCAATCGTGTGATTTTAGTGGACTACTTACCGTGGAAAAACAATGTGGGGAAATACCAGTACAAAGCTGCTGCTCCGAATAAGGGTACCCCACTCTAATGGGCCTTACCGGCGCCTTTTAGCCAAAAGCGGTTCCGCAAGTCACGAGGTTCATCTCCATCACGCAGTGGGTACATCGCGCCTGAAGCAAAAAACTCTCTATCTGCGAAAGCTAGCCTCTAAGAGCGCGCATTATTTCCAGGACCAACGGCTTCGTGTATTTCTCACTGGGTACAGTCTCCAGTGGGTCGTTACTGCGGATCCATTCACCTTGATCGAACGCTTGGTAAAGCGAGAAAGCGGGCTGGGGGAGATCGTCAGTCATGCCCACTTCAACGATGGCACCTATGATCCCGTTCATGACGCCATCGCAGAAATCATAAATCAAAGATCCCTCTAGATAGCCTTCGGCGACCGCGACAGCTAGCTCGTTCAACACATCTTGCGGTGCAACATCGAACTTCTCGCAAGTGGCGGCAAGATCACTCAGCGTCAAACCGTTGGCCTCGGCTTCCACCGAAAGCTCCTTGACTTCCTTCTTCGATAACACCCTGATCATGGGCTTCTTCCGGTTAGCGCTCATTTCACTCATAAAACTTTCCGGCCAACAGAATGGCTGCACAGCGATGCCATACGTTCGATACCGTAACGTCGGTCAAGGGATATCGAGCGCTGGAGTCTGCCCACGAGCCCGCAGCATCGAGAAACGCGTCAATAGATGCGTTTTCCCACCCTAAAGCGCCTGGCCCATAGGGCGATGAAGGAGACATCTTTTCCAACAAACGCTCGTTGGCAAAATCAGCACCAAGCATCTTGATAAATCGAATGAACGACTCCTCATCTCTGACATGTTCTAACAACTCATCAAGATCTACCGGGGTAGGCATAGGTTTCCAAGCAAGGTGTAACGAGTAATTGCATGCTGCAATACAGCATCACGGATGGTCAACTTCAGCCGCAAGCAACGCCTGCTTTGGGTTGAAAGCGGTCTCATCTGAACGACCGTTTTCGCCAAAGTGGCCATGGGCTCACTCTTTACCGGAATTCGAATCCAGGCATCCATGGCTGTGGTAGTTCAAGAAATCTCGCATAGCCGATGAAAGCTGTTCTTCAGATGCTATCTGCCAAAACTTCTTTTCCCCAAGAGTCGGTACCATCCGCCGGATGAGTTCTTCAGCTGTATTGTGTTGGCCTGCACGCAGCCAGTGTCTGAGTAGATGCTCTCTTTCTGGTCTGGACAACTGTGCCGCTTGGAATAGTGCAAGTGAGTATCGGTAGTTCAATGGCCAGAGACGCTTTAAAAAATCGACCCTATCAGCGTTTGGGAGACTAACCAGCCAATCTCTCACCTGTTTATCCATCTGAGCAGTTCCAGACCGTGATGCCAACTGCTCCAGTGTGAATTGACAATCTTCCATACGATGCAAGGGTCCAGAATCAAGATGAGTGAGATTATGTTCAAACCCCATGAGCAGGCACAGATTTTCTACGTAAAAGACCGCTTTTGGCCGGATACTGCCTCTGGCCGGTTGCGGTCTATCACGACGGGCTGAAGTCGACCCAATGCAGACTTCAAGAGAGGACGTCATTGGGATAGTTAAAAAGCACCTCGTAGGTCAATCCGGCCTCAAGAAACGAGGTTCGCCATTCGAGAAATCCTGCACGCGGCTCGCACAATAGGCGAACGATGCGTCCAGTCTCGGTGATTGAAATTTCTTCCACCACGGCGATATCTCCAGGAATCGCCTCCCGGGAGTTCAGCCAATCAGAGAGCACTATCGTTGCTCGGTCAGCATCGACCAACTTTATGATATTGCCTTTGGAAAGTGTCATGCCGTCTCGCCTGAACTCATGCTGGTACTTGGTATGTAAGCCTGTTTGGAGATTTTAAGGAAGGGCCGGCGGAGGGGCGGCATCCACCGATTGTTCGCTGCATATCATCCGCTCGCTGCACGGGACACCCTGGCCAACGAGACCGCCCACTACGCGATGAGGCACCTGGCGGCAGTCGTCCAGGATCCGGCATCGACCGGCTGAATCCGGAACTCGAGGCGGGCAGCCAGGAAACAGCCGGCCCGTTTTCACGGCATCTATCGCGAATGGATTTTCACCCAGGCAAGGGTCTTCTCGGCCACTTCCTCCCAGCCCGGTTCGGCGATGATCCAATGGCTGCGAGCCGGAAACTCGATCAGGTCCGTGCGGCTGGGGGCCTGGCGGTGTTTGCGCAGCATGGCGCGGGCCATCGAAACGGTGCAGGTGCGATCCTCCTGGCCGGCGATCAGCAGCAACGGCGCGCGTTGCGGATTCTTGAAGTTGACGGCGTTGCCGACACCCAGTGCCGCCTGGAAGTAGATACGCCCGGGAGCCGGGACGATGTGCCGGTCGTAGGCCGCCTGTTGTTCGTGGGTGGGCAGGGTATTGGCGAACGTCCTGGAGAAGCTGCCGAACGACATCGACAGGATTCGACTCCAGCCGCGCCAGGCCATCAGGATCGGCAGCGCGGACCGGGTCGCGGTCATGCTGGGGAGGATGCCCCGGGGCGGCGCCGAGTCGATGGCCACGCCGGCCGCGCCCAATCCGCGATCGAGGAGCATCTGTACGATCAGGCCGCCGAAGGAGTGCCCGATCAGGATCGGAGGCGTTGGCAGCGCGCGCACCTGTGCCTCGAAATGGTCCACAAGGCCCTTGATGGTCTGCTTGCCCAGGCGCGGGTCCGGATTGCGCCGCAGTTCCTCGGCGGGCTTATCCATGTAAGGCCAGGTCGGAACCACGACCGTATAGCCTTGCGCCTCGAACCATGACTTGAAATGGGCCCAGCACTCCGGGGTTCCCCACGCGCCGTGCACCAGAAGAATCGTCTTTACCATCGGGGGGCTCCTTGTGAATGATACGTCCATCATAGTGGCCGTCCGGGGGACGAAACATGGCGAAAAAGCCGGAGTTCTTTGCTCAAACGCCGACGGAGCCGGAGGTTGAGTCCGATCCTTTCGCCTTCAAGCGCGACGTCTTTTCAGATGTGCTGGAGCTGATACGCGTTCGGGGAAACACGGTCTTTACCTGTGCCGCCGCGGCGCCTTTCGGCATGCGCTTCGCGCCGGGCAAATTCCGCCTGCACATCATCCGCAGCGGGAGCGTGGCGATAGAGGTGGAGGGCATCGAGGAGCAGTACCGGGCCTCGCAGGGGGACCTGGTGATGCTGATGCACGGCCACGGCCATGTGCTGTCGGACCGCTCAGGGCGCCCGGCGGCTCTGGTCACGGACCTGGCGCGCCAGCACTACGATCGGGCGAGCTTGACGCTCGGCAGCGGAGATACCACTTGGCTATGCGGAGAGTTCGGTTTTGACGGCATGCTGTCGCAGCGTCTGTTGTCGGTGCTGCCGCCCGTACTGATTCTGAAGGGCTTGCGAGAGCGGCCTTTCGAGTGGCTGGAGCTGAGCTGTCACTTCATTCTGGATGAAGCGCTGAACCCGCGCGCCGGTGCCGCGGCGATGATCTCCCGATTGCTCGACGTCATCTTCGTCCAGCTGCTGCGCACCTGGGCCACGGACGGGGCCATTGGCCATGGCTGGCTGTCCGGCGCGATCGACGAACGCATCAACCCGGCGATGTCCGCCATGCATGCCGACCCCGGCAGGGCCTGGAGCGTCAGTGACCTTGCCACCTTGGTCAATCTGTCCCGCTCGGCCTTCGCGGACCGCTTCCAGCGTATCGTCGGGCAGGCGCCCTTGAGCTACCTGACGGCCTGGCGCCTGGACCGGGCCGCGGAGCTGCTGCGCTACAGCCGATTATCGATTGCCGATATCGCCGATCAGGTCGGCTACACCTCCGAAGCTGCGTTCAGCCGGGCGTTCAAGGGCCGGCATGAGATGTCTCCCATGCAGTGGCGCAGGTTCAGCAGGAACTGAGCCCCTGTACGCAGGAGGCAGGTTTTTCCTGCTGCGCTATTCGGCATCGATCCGCAGATGTTGCTGCACCGCCTGTAACACCGCGTCCGTCGCCTCGCGATGCGGCACGTGACGGCAGTCGTCCAGGATCAGGCAACGGCTGGACGCCGTCGCCAGGCTGGCGATTCGCTCGGGGTGCAGCAGCGAGCCGTATTCGTCGTCCGCGCCATGCAGCACCAGCAGCGGGCAGTCGATCGCGGCCGCGCTGCTGTCCAGGGTCCAGGGCGCGAAAGCCTCCGACAGCCAGGTCTCGGTCCAGGCCGCCAGCACCCAGGGCGCCTTGGCACCGTGGTATCTGTGCAGCCGCTGCATTTGTCCGGGGGCCTGGAACTGCTCCTTGGCCAGCTGGATGCCCTGGCGGGTGCGGTCTTCGACAAAGGCCTGGGCCGACTCGGTGATCAGCGCCTGGCACTGCTGCGGATAACGCGCCGCGCAGGTGGCGGCCATGGCCCCGCCGACGCTATGGCCGAAGGCGACGAACGCTTCGATCTGCCATTGCCCCAGCAGCAGCGGAAAGAAGCGCTCGGCCTCGTCGCGGATAAAGCCTGTGGGCAGGTCTCCCGGATAAGCATCGGACTGGCCGAAGCCGAGCCGGTCGTAGGCCAGCACTTCGCGCCCGGTGGCCTGGCACAGGCGCTGCGGAAAATCCCGCCACAGTTCCACGCAGCCCAGGGAGTCATGGAACAGGATGATCGGCGGTGGGTGGCGGTCGCCGTTTTTGGTGGCAGGGGACCAGCGACGGGAAAACAGACGGCCGCAGGATGTCTCGATCCAACGGGTTTCTTCGTTGACAAGCATTGGCATTGCAGTCCTCGACTCAGCGCTCAGGCGGGCAGCAAGTAACGTAGCGTCGCCGTTGCCAGGATGGCAATCAGCACCACGGGCAGCAGGGGCAGGCGGGTGGCGGCGAGCAGGGTCAGCGCCAGGGCGATCAGGTCGGCAGGATGCCCGCTGACGAACTTCGGCGCGATCACCGCGATCAGCACGCAGCCGGGGGCCGCGAGCATGACTTCCTGCACGGTGGGGCCGAGGGTCCGGTTGCGCAGCAGGACAAAACCCAGGACCCGGGTGAGGTAGGTCACGCCGGCCATGGCCAGGAGGGTGAGCAGCGTCAGGGTGTCGATCATGCTTTCGCCCACAGATAAGCCATGACCAGGCCGGCCACGGTCCCGGCCAGCACATACCAGCCCCCCGGCAGCAGCCGGTAGCACAACGCAGCGGTGAGCAGGCTGAACAACCACGGCAGCGCCGCCTGCACCCCGCGCCACATGCCGCGCAGCAACACCAGGAAGACCGCGGCGAAGGCCATGTCGAAGCCGTAGGCACGCACATCCCCCAGGGCCGGGCCGATCAGCGCGCCCAGCGCGGTGAACAGCACCCAAGTCAGCCACAGGCACAGCGCCACCCCCAGGTAATACCCCAGGCTGAAGGCCGGAGCCGCTGTGGGCCGGTCGTTGCGCCGGGCATCGTCCAGGCCCATGGCCCAACTTTCGTCGCACATCAGGAACAGCGACGGCAGCGCCTTGCGCAGCGGCAAATGCTGCAGGTAGGGCGCCAGGGTGGCGCCCATCAGCAGGTGCCGGCTGTTGACCAGCAGTGTCATGGCCACGATCACCAGCATCTGTGGCGGCGAAGACCAGAGCTCGATAGCGGCGAACTCCGAGCCGCCGCCGAAGTTCAGGCCGGTCAGCAGCGCCACGGCGCTGGTGCTCAAGCCTTTTTGCGAGGCTTGCGCCCCCAGCACCAGGGCGAAGGGGATAAACCCCAACAGCACTGGTAAGGCGGCCTTGGCGCCGCGTGACAGTTCTTGATCGAATGCCCTGTTGCGGCTGGCCGCCAGGGTCGGATTGCTTTGATTCATGTTTCACCTCCAGGTGGGTCAATTATTCCAGCCGTTGAGGGAAATCGGATTGCCAAGAATGGGTAAAAACCTTGAACATTGGCATCCATGACTCTTGATAAAACAAACTGTGGAACCCGATGCCAATGGAGCTTGACGCTATCGATCGCCGTATCCTGCGGGCCCTGCAACGCGACGGGCGCTTGCAGAACCTGGAGCTGGCCAAACAGGTCGGGCTCTCGCCATCCCCTTGCCTGAGGCGGGTACGCCTGCTGGAAGAGGCCGGGGTCATCGAGCGCTATGTGGCGCTGGTCAATCCCTTGAAGGTCAACGCGGCGCTGACTCTGTTCGTGCGGGTCTGGCTGACCGGGCAGGACGAGGTCACGGTGGACCGCTTCGTCGATGCCGTGCGCGAACTGCCGGAAGTGCTGGAGTGCCACCTGATGGCGGGGGACTGCGATTTCCTGCTGCGGGTGGTGGCGGCCGACCTGGAGGCCTACCGCCAGTTCCAGGTCAAGCACCTGGCCCGGATCAAGGGCGTGCAGAACCTGAAGACGGAAATCCCCATGCAGAAGATCAAGCTGACCACCGAACTGCCGGTGTAACGTTCGTCGGCTGGCTGGAGGGAAATGCCCGGTCGGCGATACTCAAGGGTCGGGGCGACAGCCATCACTCGGGAGACCAGGATGAACAAGCACACCAGCGACGCCATGCCGGCAGGGGAAAACGCCTCGCGGCTGATCGACGGACGCATCGAGGAACTGGGCGACTGGCGCGGCGAGAGGCTGGCCCGGGTCCGGGCGCTGATCCGCCAGGCCGACCCGGAAGCGGTCGAGGAGTGGAAGTGGCGCGGGGTGCCGGTGTGGTCCCACGGCGGCATCCTCTGCACCGGCGAGAGCTACAAGAACGTGGTGAAGCTGACTTTCGCCAAAGGCGCGGCGTTGGACGATCCGGCGGGTCTGTTCAATGCCAGCCTGGACGGCAACACCCGGCGGGCGATCGATCTGCATGAGGGTGACCGCCTCGATGAGGCGGCGTTGCAGGCGCTGATCCGCGCGGCCGTGGCGCTCAATACTGCGCGCTGAGCATCGGGCCGCCAGGCATCTGCCCGGCGGCGACGGATTCACCGCATCGATTGCCGGCAGGCGGAAAAAAGCCCCTGGTCGGTTTCCCGACAAGGGGCTTGTTGGCCTGGGGTCATTCGCTCTTGATCGGTACGACCTTGTCCGCGCTCAGGGCGGCGGGCTTTTTCGGCAGCGAGATGCGCAACACGCCTTTGCTGAAACTGGCCTCGATCTTGTCGGTGTCGACCCCTTTGGGCAGGTTGAACACCCGCTCGAAGGAACCGTAATGACGCTCGCTCAAGTGGTAGCCTTGCCTTCTTTCTTCCGTTTCCTCTCTCTTTTCGCCCTTGATGATCAGGCTTCCGTTGGAGAGTTTGAGCTCGATATTCTTCTGATCCATGCCGGGCAGTTCGGCAGTGATTTCGAAGCTTTCCTCCTTCTCGGTGATATCCACGGCAGGCATGCCGCGACCGATCAGTTCGCGCCGCCAGAACGGTTCGGTATCGAACAGCCCGCGGCTGAATGGCGACAGGCCGGGGCCGCGATAGAAGTCTTCGAACAGGTGGTCGACCTGTTGCCGCAATTTGTCCAGGGGTAGCCACAGGTCGCTCATGGTCGAACGCCTGGTGGCCTTGTCTTCAGTCTGGATCGGCATTTTTTTCACGGTGGCCATTTCGCTTCTCCTCCTGGGTTAAGGGGCGGGCCGCTAGCGTTCCCTGGGGCGACCCGCCGCCGACAGAACAGGAACCGGGCCTGCGTGCCTGCACGCCCGGTTCTCCCGCCCGCGACAACCGGCCTGCGAAGCTGGCTGCCGAGGGGCTCGATCGAAACCTTCGATGGGGTGCCCGGCAGACGATTCGCCAGGGGGTTGCTTCCATGGGCGAGTGGCTCTGCACACGCGACAAATGAGCGCAGGAGCACTGGCCTTCAATGGCTGCTCGAACGGTTCGTGCGTGTCTTATTTAGATCGGAAATCGGCCGTACAGTTGCGGCGCGGGCCAATTGTCTGACAGGCGTAGCTAGCCACTCTGACGGCATTGTTACCAAAACTGAAACGTAGTCTTGGCCTGGAGGGGTTTGTATCGGTCGCGGCTTCGGGCATAAGCTTCCCTCTTTTTTCGCCCCGGGCCCGTTCGCCCGGCCTGCCTTGAGGAGATCCCATGTCCAGCCAGTTCCCCCAAGCCCGTCCCCGTCGCCTGCGTCGTTCCGAGCAGATGCGCAGCCTGTTCCAGGAAACCGAATTCACCCTCAACGATCTGGTGCTGCCGATTTTCGTCGAGGAAGAGATCGACGATTTCGTGCCGATCAAGAGCATGCCGGGGGTGATGCGCATTCCGGAATCCAAGCTGGCCGGGGAGATCGAGCGTTACGCCCGGGCGGGGATCAAGTCGGTGATGACCTTCGGCGTCTCGCACCACCTGGACAGCACTGGCAGCGATACCTGGAACGACAACGGCCTGGTGTCGCGCATGTCGCGGATCGCCAAGGACGCGGTGCCGGAAATGATCGTGATGTCCGACACCTGTTTCTGCGAGTACACAGACCACGGCCACTGCGGCGTGCTGCACGGCCATGAAGTGGACAACGACCAGACCCTGGTCAACCTCGGCAAGCAGGCAGTGGCCGCGGCCCGCGCCGGCGCCGATGTGATCGCGCCGTCGGCGGCCATGGACGGGCAGGTCCAGGCCATTCGCCGCGCCCTGGACGAAGCCGGTTTCACCCAGACCGCGATCATGGCCTATTCCACCAAGTTCGCCTCGGCGCTCTACGGCCCGTTCCGCGAGGCGGGCGGCAGCGCGTTGAAGGGCGACCGCAAGAGCTACCAGATGAACCCGATGAACCGCCGCGAAGCGGTGCGCGAGTCTTTGCTGGACGAGCAGGAAGGCGCGGACTCGCTGATGGTCAAGCCGGCCGGTGCCTACCTCGACATCATCCGCGACATCCGCGAGGCCTCGCGCCTGCCGGTGACGGCGTATCAGGTCAGCGGCGAGTACGCGATGATCAAGTTCGGCGCGTTGGCCGGTGCCATCGACGAAGCGCGGGTGGTGCGCGAAAGCCTGGGTTCGATCAAGCGCGCCGGCGCGGACCTGATCTTCACCTACTTCGCGATGGACCTGGCGTTGAGCGGGATCTGACGCGACTGTAACCCTCAAGGGCCTTATCGCGGGCAAGTCGGATCGCCGCCCGCTCGCTCCTACAAGGTTGTGGGCTTTGTAGGAGCGAGGCTTGCCCGCGATGACGTCAGGCCGTCCAGTACAAGAATCACGGCAAGCACCCCGCTCACAGCGTGATCTTGTGCTCCTCGAAATACCGCTCCAGCACCTTCGGGTCCGCCGAGCGCTCGGCCAGCGCCACGTAGGTGTCCGGCCGCAGCAGATAGAAGCCGTTGCGCGAGAGGCCGGCGGCCTGGTGCGCCGGTTCCCAGTCGAACACCGTCAACGGCAGTTGCCGCTCGGCGCACCAGGCGCGCAGGGCGTCGCTGGTAATCCCGTACACATGCACCTGCCACCCCAGGTAGTCGAGGCCGGCGAAGTTGTCGGTCGCCGCGCCATGGGCCCAGGGCAGGCGATCGCCGCCGTGGACATGGCCGGCGCTGCCGACGCTCAAGGGCATGTCGCGGTAGTTGAGGGTGATCTGCGACACCGTGCGGAACAGAAACTCCCGCGCCGCTTCCAGGGCGGTCACCTTGGGAATCAGCAAGGGCGCCAGGCGGGTGCGCAGCAGGTTGGCGATCGGCCCGTCGGCGGTGACGAAGGTGAACACCCGGTCGGTGGTGGCCACCAGGCGCCGGGCGAATTCGATGCGCTCCAGCTCATAGGTCGCCAGCAGGTGTTCCGAGGACTTGCCGCCGAGCACCGCGGCGAGCTTCCAGGCCAGGTTGATGGCGTCGCCGATCCCGGTGTTCATGCCCTGGCCGCCGGCCGGGCTGTGCACATGGGCGGCATCGCCCAGGAGGAAGGCGCGGCCGACGGCGAAGCGCTCGGCCACCCGGTGATGCACGCGGTAGGTGGAGAACCAGTTGACCCGGTCGACCTGCACCTTGAGGTTGTCCATGGCGCGCCGGCTGACGTCCTCGAACTGCAGGGTCTCGGCCTGTTCCGCGCGTTCGTCGCGCACCGTGCCGATCAACCGCGCCCGGCCTTCGCCGGCCAGCGGGAACACCGCGAGGAAATCCGCTTCGTCGAGGTCGGCGTGCAGCTCGCCATTGAGCGCCGGCCCCCGGGCGTCGACGTCCGCCACATAGAACACCTGTTGGTAGGTGCCGCCGGGGAAGTCGATGCCGAGGGTCTTGCGCACCGTCGAGCGGGCGCCGTCGCAGCCGGCCAGGTAGAAGGCCTGGCAGGTTTCTTCCTGGCCGTCGGCACCGCGCAGCTGGGCGCTGATCAGGTGGCCGTGGTCGGTGAAACTCAGCAGCTCGGTGCGGCGCTCGACCATCACACCGAAGCGTTCCAGGCGTTCGATCAGCAGTTGCTCATGTTCGTCCTGCGGATAGATTTCCAGGAAGGGGTAGGGCGTCAGGTCCGCGCCGATGCTGCTCAACGGCAGGTGGGCGGCCTGTTCGCCCTTGACCCAGAGGTTGGCGGCCGGTACCCGGTGGCCCCGGTCGAGGATGGCCTGGGTCAGGTCCAGCTGGCGGTACAGCTCAAGGGTCCGGGCCTGTACCGCCAGGGCCCGGGAGGTGGTGCCCGGGCCGGCGGTCTGGTCGAGGATGCGCACCTTGACCCCTTGGCGGCTCAGCCACAGCGCCAGAACCAGGCCGGTGGGGCCGGCGCCAATGATCAGTACGTCGCTGCGGTTCATGTCCTTGCCCTCGTGCTGAGATCAATGTCATGCCGTTCTTTTGCTTGAAACCGTTACATAAGACAGCGGTTCAGCGCTGGCTGAACGCCAGGTTCAGGCCCAGGGCGGCGAAGCTGGCGGCAAAGCTGCGGCGCAGCCAGTTCTGCACCCGGGGCGACTCGATCACCGCCCGGCGGAACAGGTTCGCCAACAGGCCGTAGAGCACGAACACGAAAAAGGTCATGGCCATGAACACGCCGCTCAGGCCGAGCATCTGCACCGCTGGCGACGGGCCGTCGGGCTGGATGAACTGCGGCAGGAAGGCCAGGAAGAAAATCGTCAGCTTGGGGTTGAGGATGTTCAGCAGGCAGGCCTTGAGCATCAGGCCGCCGGCGCTGGCGGCGGGGGCGCCGGTGTCCACGGCGAAGGCCGAACGGTCGCGCCAGGTGGCGTAGGCCAGGTACAGCAGGTAGGCGACCCCAGCGAACTTCAGGCCCTGGAAGGCCAGTGCGCTGGTGTGCAGCAGCGCCGACAGGCCCAGCACCGAGGCCAGCAGGTGCGGGACTATCCCGGCGGTGCAGCCGATGGCGGTGAACAGGCTGGCGCGCTGGCCGGCCACCAGGGCGGTGGAGAGGGTCAGGATCACGCCGCTGCCGGGGATCAGCACGACGATCAGCGAGGTCACGAGAAAATCCAGTGAGAGCATGGCGCAGGGAACTCCAGGGCAGGTGAAGAGGGCTCAGGTCTGGCTGAACACTTCCAGCAGGTGGCCGTCGGGGTCATCAAAATACACCCGGCGCCCGCCTTCATGGCGGTTGATTTCACCGGGCCGCTGCTTGCCCGGGTCGGCCCAGAACCCCAGGCCGCGCTGGCGGATGCGCTGCAGCACCGGCTCGAACTCCTCCGCGGCGACGCGAAAGGCATAGTGCTGGGAGGCGATGGGCGGATCGTTGTCGTAGTAGTCCAGGGACACGCCGTTATCCAGCTGTACCACCAGCATCGGGCCAAAGGGCAGCGGTGGCGGCAGATCGAGCAGTTGCACCAGGAAAGTCGCCGACTGCTGCTTGTCGCGGCACCAGACGATGGTGTGATCGAGTTGCACGCTCATGGTGGCCCTCCGGTTTTTTCTGTGGGCGATGAGGGTTCAGATTAGGTGAAATTCGCCGTGCTTCACGGGGAATGCTCAAATGGCCCGTCGCCCGGCACGGAACAGCGCGGCGCTGCGGGGGTCGATATCCGCGGCGCCGCCCTCGATACCCGGTGCGGGCCGTCTTCGGACTAACAGGAGTCACGTCTATCAAACCTCTGCATTCACTTCGCTGGGCCGGCGTCGCGGCCTTGCTGGCCCTGGCCGGATGCGCCGGCAAGGGCGGTTCGCAGGCCCCGGCGCCGAGCCCGGCCCAGGTCCAGGCCCAGGTGGTGCGCCTGCTGCCGGCCAAGGTCGCCGATCGCCAGGGCTGGGCCCGGGATATCCAGGTGGCCTTTACCGCCCAGGGTATCGAGGCGAGCCAGAGCAACCTCTGCGCGGTGCTGGCGGTGGCCGAGCAGGAGTCCACCTATCAGGTCGACCCGCCGGTGCCGGGGCTGGGCAAGATCGCCCGCGACGAAATCGACCGTCGCGCGGCCAAGGTCCACGTGCCGTCGATGCTGGTGAGCGCGGCCTTGCTGGTGCGCTCGCCCAATGGCAAGTCCTACAGCGAGCGCCTGGCGGGGGCGCGCACGGAGAAGGAACTGAGCACGATCTTCGACGACTTCATCGGTAGCGTGCCCATGGGCAAGAGCCTGTTCGGTGGTCTCAACCCGGTGCACACCGGCGGGCCGATGCAGGTCAGCATCGAGTTCGCCGAGCAGCAGGCGCGGCATTATCCCTACACGGTGGACGGCTCGATCCGGCGCGAGGTGTTCAGCCGGCGTGGCGGCCTGTATTTCGGCATCGCCCACTTGCTTGGCTATCCGGTGAATTACCCGCAGCCGCTGTACCGCTTCGCCGATTTCAACGCCGGCTGGTACGCCAGCCGCAATGCCGCGTTCCAGAACGCCCTGAGCGTGGCCTCGGGGATTTCCCTGGCGCTGGACGGCGACCTGATCCGCTACGGCTCGATCATGCCCGGCAGCACCGAGCTGGCGGTACGGGCCCTGGGCAAATCCCTGGACATGCGCAACCCGACCATTCGCGATCAGTTGGAGAAGGGCAACAGCCTCGAGTTCGAGGACACCCAGCTGTACCGGCGGGTGTTCGCCCTGGCTGAAAAGGCCGCGGGTAAGGCTCTGCCGCGGCAGGTCCTGCCGGGAATCGAGCTGAAGAGCCCGAAGATCACCCGCAAACTGACCACCGCCTGGTTCGCCAAACGGGTGGACGAGCGTTACCAGCGCTGTATGGCGAGGTAAGCGCAATGAAAAAAGCCCGGCTGACAAGGCCGGGCTTTTTTTCGAGTGCTGCGGACCGCGCGGTCATACGGCGCGACGCTCGACCAGGCGGTCGGAACCACCTTCGGCAACATGGCGTTCCATCAAGCGATCAGCGCCACCTTCGGCAACACGACGTTCCAGCAGGCGATCAGCGCCACCTTCGGCGACACGGCGCTCCATCAAGCGATCGGCGCCACTTTCGGCCACACGACGTTCCATCAAGCGATCGGAGCCACCTTCGGCTACACGACGTTCCATCAGGCGATCGGCACCACCTTCGGCAACACGGCGTTCCAGCAGGCGGTCGGCGCCACCTTCAGCCACACGACGTTCCAGCAAACGGTCGGAACCACCTTCAGCCACACGTTTTTCAATCAGGCGATCCGAGCCGCCTTCGGCGACGACCGGGTGGGACGAGGACGCGGCAAAAGCGTTGGCGGCAAGAACCGAGAAAGCGATGCTGAGAAGGACTTGGCGTTTCATGGCGGTGTGCTCCGGGGTACTGTTTGGTTGGTATGGAGCAGATGTTACGTGGCGGATTTTTTTTGAGAATTTCATTGAGTCGATGGTGACCATCGACGCCAATGATAGCGGCGCGAAGCCCTGGAATAGAGCCTTGGGGAGAGGAGGCCCGGTGCCTGGACGGCCTGCAGCCGATAAAAAAGCCCGGCGCATCGGCCGGGCTTTCCTGGTCGTTTCATCGCGCGGCACGGCTGCGCCGCATCACCTCAACGGCGACGCACGAACCGGCGCCACAGCCAGACCCAGATCATCACCAGCGGGAACGCGAGGATCAGGAACGGCAGCACATAACTGCCTTTCTCCAGGGCTTCGGCGGTGCCGTAGGCGAGGTTGTCCAGCAGGTTGTCGAAGGCCCGCCGCAGCGTCGAACCGCGCTGGCTGCTGTCGGTGGGGGCGAAGTTCAGGGTCAGGCGGTTGGTGTCGAGCCGGCGCTGGTGCCCGGCGGCGGCCTGGGCCAGGGCCTGCAGGTCGTTCTCGATGCTCGCCTGCTCCTTGCTCAGGGCGATCAGGTCGCTGACGGTGATGTCCTTGCGCGCGGCCAGTTGGTCCAGGCGTTGCTGCTGGGCCTTGAGCCGTTCCTGCTGGCGCTGCACGTCGGCCACGGCGTCGGCCAGGTCTTCGGCAGTGGTGATGCGTTCGCCGATTTCGGCGCCCTGGGCGGCCAGCGCCACTATCGGTTCGACGCCGTCGGGGACAATGCGCAGGACCACCTGCGCGTGGTACTCGCCCTGTTGCAGGCGCAGGATATTGCAGGCGCCGAACCGGGCGTTTTCGCAGGCTTCGCGGGTGGCGGCCAGGCGTGCCGCGATCTGCGCCGAAGGCAGCGACAGGCTCAGTTCATGCTCGTAGGCCAGCAGCGCCCCGGCCTTGCCCTGGGCGCCGCCGACCGCCACCGAGGACGAATAGTCGCTGGGGGAGCAGGCCGTCAGCAGGGTGGTGAGCAGGAGGCAGGCAAGGGTGCCTGGGCGATGGGTTTTGCGGTCCTGGCGGTACATGGTTTTTCCTTGATGTGGGCAGGCAGTGTTGTGTAACGGTGTCAGAGCAGGTCGAGCAGGCCTTGTGGATAGACCTTGAGGCGCTTGTCACGGATCGACTGCAGGCTGATCCAGCGCACCGCGAACCTGTGGCCGCTGGTTTCGACCCCCTCGAGTTCGGTCGCGGCATAGAAGCGCGGATCGGCAAACCGCGCTTCATGGATAAAGACGATTTCGTGGCCGGGCGTGCCGTCGAACACGAACAGATTCTCCAGCACGCCCAGCAGCTTGAGGTCCTGGACTTCGGCGCCGATTTCTTCCCGCACTTCGCGTTGGGCGGCGCTGGCGGATGTCTCGCCAAAGTCGATGCCGCCACCGACAGGCATCAGGTAGTGCTCGTTCTTGCCCGGGTCGAAACCTTCGGCAAGCAGCAGGTGTTCGCCTTGGCGAAAGACGCACACGGATTTGGCGCGGATGTTTTGCATGGCAGCTCGGTCCTTCTGAGTTGCGGGGTGATGGTGCGGTTTATCGCGACAGATTTGCCGCACTGATCTCGATAGCGGCGCGGCTGATTGTGGCTTACACCTTGAGCTCACCGCGTTTTGCGGCCGCCAATCATACAAGCAAGGGGGTGCCATGACTGATTTTCCATTGCCTGAAGGTTATGCCCCTCTGTCCCGCAGCAGCCCGCTGCTGGAACTGATCGGCCCGGTGTACGGTCGGGGCAGCGGCTTGCAGCTGGAGATCGGCCTGCGCGCCGACAGCCGTCACGCCAACGGTCGCGGCACCGTCCACGGCGGGATCCTCGCCACCCTGGCCGATATCGGCATGGGCTACGCCATGGCCCTGGCCAGCGATCCGCCGCTGCCGCTGATCACTGCCAGCATGCACCTGGATTACCTCGGCGCGGCGCGGGTGGGGGAGTGGATCGAAGTGCGCCTGGAACACGCCAAGCGCGGACGGCAACTGGCCTTCGCCACCGTGACCCTACAGGTCGGGGAGCGGGTGGTGGCCAGGGCCAACGGGGTGTTCGCGGTGCCGGGTGGTTGAGGGCGGGCAGCCCCCGCTCAATCCGCTGGCGCGACCAGCTGTTTCCATTCCAGGCCGAAGCGCGCCAGGTACTTGCGCAGGCGGTCGGCGTCGTTGGCCTGGGCCTTGGTCTGGCGGGAGACGCCGAACAGTTTGCGTCCGGCATCGGACAGGCTGTCGGCCTGGCGGCAGACCTCGATCACGGCCTGCAGTTGCAGGCGGTCGAACAGGTCGAGCTCGACTGCGTCGCCGAGCAGCGTGCCCAGCCGATCCTGCTCCTGGCTCGAGCCCCAGGCATAACGTAGGCGCTGGATTTCTTCCTCGACCTGGGCTTCGTCGATACGCCCGCTATCGGCCAGGGTGCCCATGCGGGTGATGGACGCCGACAGTTCGCGGAAGTTGCCCAGCCAGGCGGCCTCGCTGGAACTGGCGAAGGCCAGGTAGCGGCGCCGCGCCTCCAGGTTGAAGCGCACCAGTTGCCCTTGCTCCCGGGCATGGCGCTCCAGTTCGAAGTCGATGTTCGGCTCGATGTCTTCGCGCCGCCCGGCCAGCCCCGGCAGGTTGAAGGTCCAGAGGTTGATCCGCGCATACAGGTCCTCGCGGAACAGGCCCTCGGCGACCCGGCCGCGCAGGTCGCGGTGGGTGCCGGCGATGATCAGGAAGTCGCTGTCCACTTCCTGGTCCGAGCCCATGGGGAAGAAGCGTTTTTCTTCGATGGCCTTGAGCAGCATCGCCTGTTCGTCCAGGCCCAGTTCGCCGATCTCGTCGAGGAACAGCATGCCGCCGTGGGCCGCCCGCAGCAGGCCGTCCCGGGCGTTCTGGGCGCCGGTGAAGGCACCCTTGATATGGCCGAACAGCGCCGACATGGCGCCGTCGCCGCGCAGGGTGGCGCAGTTGACTTCGACGAAGCGCCCCTGGACCTGATGCCGGCCGCGCTTGAGTTCATAGATGCGTCGGGCCAGGAACGACTTGCCGGCGCCGGTGGGGCCGATCAGCAGCATCGGCGCCCTGGAACGCACGGCGACCCGCTCGATCTGTTCGATGGAGCGGTTGAACGCGGCGTTGCGAGTGGCGATCCCCGACTTGAGGAAGGCCAGGCCCTCCAGGCGCTTGTGGGCGAAACGCGAGGCGATGCGGTCGTAGCGCGACAGGTCGAGGTCGATCAGCGCGTGGGTGCCGGTGGCGTGTTCCTCCGGGGCGCGGCGCCGGGCCGGCGAGGTCTGGATCAGGCGCGCCGGGAGGTAGCGCGCTTCGGTCAGCAGGAACCAGCAGATCTGCGCCACGTGGGTGCCGGTGGTGATGTGCACCAGGTAATCCTCGCGTTCGGTGTCGAACGGGTAGGCGCTGGTGAAGTCGTGCAGGGCGGCGTACACCTCTTCGAAATCCCAGGGGTTCTTCAGGCCCATGGGGTGCAGGCGCACCTCGGTTTCGGGCGACACCTGGCGGATGTCGTTGGCCACCCGCTCGGCCAGGCTGACGTCCCGGGCGTCCAGGCCGTGGATCAGTTCCAGGCGCTGGATCAGCACATCCGGCTGCTGGCACAGGCCGACGCTGGGGCGCCAGTGACTCCAGCGGTTGGCGCCCTTGCCGACGCGATCGAGGGTGGAGCCGACAAAACCTATGGCGACCGTGGGTTTGTTCGTCATGTTTATACCAGTAGATAAAAAGCGATAAGCAAAGATATAAAATTATCGAGGGGCTTGTCCTGGAAAGTCGCTCACAAATCTTTGATAAAAAATAAAATCCTTAAAAATCAAATAGTTAAAAAATAATTTTCCAAGAAAAACAAAACTGGCACAGCGGCTGCTATATCTCTGGCAACGAACGAGACAACAGAGCGAGACGCCAAAATGGCCAACTTCCAGCTGTTCAACACCCGCCAGGCACAAGCGCCAGCCAGCAACACCCTGAACGCTTCCCAGGCCCCGGCCTATGCCTACAACGCCAAGCACCGCCTGGCCCAGCTGGCGGTGACCGGTTGCCTGAACTCGACCTTCTACGCCTCGCCCGAAGGCCAGCTGGAAGCGGTGCTGCAGTTGGTCAGCGAGCTGGACAGCCGCTTCGTCGCCCAGGCCGCGCGCTACGCTCGGCAACAGGGCCATATGAAAGACATGCCGGCCTTGTTGCTGGCGGCGCTGACGGCGCAGCGTTCGGTCCTGGTGCCGGAGCTGTTCGCCCAGGTGGTGGACAACGGCAAGATGCTGCGCAACTTCGTGCAGATCCTGCGCAGCGGCGTGACCGGGCGTAAATCCCTGGGCTCGCAGCCCAAGCGCCTGGTGCAGAACTGGTTGAACAGCGCCACCGAGCGTCAGCTGTTGCAGGCCTCGGTGGGTAACCAGCCGTCGCTGGCGGATGTGGTGAAGATGGTGCACCCCAAGCCGAACGAGGCCTGGCGCGAAGCCTTCTTCGCCTGGTTGATCGGCAAGCCGGCGGATGCGCAGGCGCTGCCTGAGCTGACCCGCGCTTTGCTGGCCTTTCGCAGCGGCGCGACCACGCAGGTGCCCCAGGTGCCGTTCCAGTTGCTCGGCAACGAAACCCTGAGCCGCGAGCAATGGGCGGAGCAGGCGCGCAACATGGGCTGGCAGGGGCTGCGCATGAACCTCAACACCCTGGCCCGCCACGGCGCGTTCCAGGTGCCGGGTTGCACCGAGTATGTGGCGGCGCGACTGGCGGATGCCGCCGAAGTGGCCAAGGCCCGGGTCTACCCGTACCAGCTGCTGGCGGCCTACCGCATGGCCGGTGACGAAGTGCCGCAGGCGGTGCGCGAGGCGTTGCAGGATGCCCTGGAGCTGTCCCTGGCCAATGTGCCGGCGCTGTCGGGGAACGTGGTGGTGTGCCCGGATGTCTCGGGGTCGATGCACAGCCCGGTCACCGGCTATCGCCAGGGCGCGACCACGGCGGTACGTTGTATCGATGTGGCGGCGCTGGTGGCGGCAGCCGTGTTGCGCAAGCAGCCGGCGGCGCGGGTCATGCCCTTCGAGGTCGGGGTGGTGGATATCCGCCTCAACCCTCGGGACAGCGTGATGAGCAACGCACAGAAACTGGCGGCTATCGGCGGTGGCGGGACCAACTGCTCGGCGCCCCTGGCACAGCTGGCCAACGCCAAGTGCAAGGTGGACACCCTGATCCTGGTCTCGGACAACGAGTCGTGGATCGATGCGCGGCGCCATGGGGCGACCGAAACCCTGCGCCAGTGGGAGCGGATCAGGGCCATCAACCTGCAGGCGCGGCTGGTGTGCATCGATATGCAGCCCGGGGCGACCACCCAGGCGCCGGACCGCGAGGACATCCTCAACGTCGGCGGCTTCAGTGACGCGGTGTTCGACGTGATCCAGCAGTTCACCGCGGGCAACTACGGCGCGCAGCACTGGGTCGAGGCGATCGAGGCGATGGCGCCCTGATCGGCAGGACATGAGATAAACCGTGCGCCGCTCACCCGGCGCACGCCGAAGATTTTCGTTCATTGGCCCCGAATGCCGCCGTGACTACATTCCAAGACGTCTCGGCAGTCTTGTCAGGGCCTGTGAAGGCACGAATGCCAGTGGCTGTACATCCTGGTCATGCCGGTTCGAGTCCGGCTATCAGTCACTTCTTTTGTCGTGCCACCTATTTTGCGTTTTCGCGACGAATGCGGGTGAAACTACATCCAAGGTTCGAGGTGCGGGTTCGAGTCCCGCCGGTGCCCGAAAAAGGCGCCGTGGTTCAACGGTCAGAGCACGAGTGCATTGTTTCACCGACCCTTGTCGTCGCACGTTTTACCCCGCTCAGGCGGGATGGCAGCGAATGCCACAGGTACTACAGGGTGTCGCGGGTTCGAGCCCCGCCAGCCGCAAGGCTGTAGCTCAGTCGGTAGAGCGAATGTGCCTGTTCCCTTGTCGCTGCCCGCAGGCCCGGCCTGCATCGATTGACCCGGCGAATGCCGGTGGAACTACAGGACAGCGTGGTCGCGGGTTCGATTCCCGCCAACCGCAAGGGGCTAGCTCAGTGGCAGAGCGCGCTGCATGTTCCGCCTTCGCTTGTCGCCGTTTTACGCCGGACCGCCGGCCACCGAACAAGGCCGAATCAGCGGCCACAGAAAGAAGAGTCAAGAACATGGAAACCAAGACCTACCAACTGCTGGAAGTCGCCAACGGCAAGCCGATCAAGATGTGGACCCAGGGCGTGCCTGTGGAAAACGAAGCTCGCCAGCAACTGATGAACACCGCGAAGATGCCGTTCATCTTCAAGCACCTGGCGGTGATGCCCGATGTGCACCTGGGCAAGGGGTCGACCATCGGCAGCGTGATCCCCACGGTGGGCGCGATCATCCCGGCGGCGGTCGGGGTGGATATCGGTTGCGGCATGATCGCCGCCCGCACCTCGCTGACGGCGGCGGACCTGCCGGATAACCTGCACGGTCTGCGCAGCGCCATTGAAAGCGCCGTGCCCCATGGACGTACCTCGACCCGCGGCCGTCGCGACCAGGGGGCCTGGGACGATATTCCCCAGCAGGCCGATCGCGCCTGGGCAGCGCTTGACCCGCGTTTCAAACTGATCACCGACAAGTACCCGTCGCTGCTCAAGACCAACAATCGTCAGCACCTGGGCACCCTGGGTTCCGGCAACCACTTCATCGAGGTCTGCCTGGATGAAGCCAACCGGGTCTGGTTCATGCTGCACAGCGGTTCGCGCGGGGTCGGCAACGCGATTGGCAACCTGTTTATCCAGATGGCCCAGGCAGATATGCGTCAGCACATCGCCGATCTGCCGCACCGGGATCTGGCGTATTTCAAAGAGGGCAGCCGGCACTTCGACGATTATGTGGAAGCCGTGGGCTGGGCCCAGGATTTCGCCCGGCAGAACCGTGAACTGATGATGCAGGCGGTGATCCAGGCCACCCGCCAGGTGATCCGCAAACCCTTCGAGGTGGCGCTGGAGGCGGTGAACTGCCACCACAACTACGTGCAGAAGGAGCGTCACTTCGGCGAAGAGGTGCTGGTGACCCGCAAGGGCGCGGTGTCGGCGCAAAAGGGCGAGCTGGGGATCATCCCGGGGTCGATGGGGGCCAAGAGCTTCATCGTCCGCGGCCTGGGTAACGAGGAGGCGTTCTGCTCCTGCAGCCATGGGGCCGGGCGCACCATGAGCCGCACCAAGGCCAAGAACACCTTCACCCTGGCCGACCAGATCCGCGCCACCGCCCATGTGGAATGCCGCAAGGACACAGCTGTGATCGATGAAATCCCGATGGCCTACAAGGACATCGACCAAGTGATGCACGCCCAGCGCGAGCTGGTGGAAGTGCTGCACACCCTGCGTCAGGTGGTGTGCGTAAAGGGGTAGAGAAATGTACGACATGGAAGCGTTGATAGCGGTCCGGCCCAGCTGGCATTACCAGTTGAACGACTATGAAGCCAATTGGGTGCGGGGCGTGATGGAACGCCTGGACGCTCACAGCGCATGGCTGGAGCTGAGCCGTTTCGGCAATGGTTTTGTGCGGCAGGCGGCGGTGCGCGGCCTGGCTGCACAGCCTTCGGCAGAAGCGCTGGCCGCTTTGCTGGAGCGCCTCAACGATTGGGTGCCCCAGGTTCGCCAGGAGGCGGCCGCGGCGGTCGAGGCTTATTGGGCGCCGGAGTACGCCGGGCTGCTGTTGCAGACCCTGGCGCCGCTGCTGGCCCTGGCGGGCAAGCAGCGGGCCGACCACGGCGCGATCCTGGAACGGGCAACCGCAGTGTTGCAACTGACCCAGGTGCGTGACGAGGTGCAAGGGGGCTTTGGCGATTGCCGGGGCAAGGCCGCGCGCTTTGTCTTCGAGCTGTTGCTCAAGGGCGTCGAGGACCGGCCGGCGCTGCTGGCCATGGCTTTGCGGCACCCCGAGGTCAGCGTGCGGCAAATGGCGGTGGATGCCTGTGCTGAGTTGCCCGCCGGGCAGGCGGTGCCTTTGCTGGAAGAGGTGATGCGCACTGGTGGCGCCAGTGTGCGGGTCAAGGCTCTGCGCTTGTTGCTGCCTTTGCTGGCCGACCCTCGGGAGTACCTGCGCCAGGCCTTGCTCGATCCTTCGGGCGCCTTGCGCTGCCTGGCCCACTGGGCCGCGCCGCGTCATGGGCTGGACCCGCGAGAAGTGCTGCTGGCCCGGTTGCAGCAGCCGGCCCCGGGCAACAAGCGCCAGTGGCTGGGCCTGCTGGGGCTGGTCAAGGAACTGCAGGAGCCGCAGGCCGACGCGATGGTGCGACAGGCCCTGGCTTCGCCGGCACTGACAGTACGCCTGCTGGCCCTGCAGACCCTGGGCGAGCGAGGCATGCCCGAGCAGTTGGCGGCCCTGGACGATTCTTCGGACAAGGTTTTCAACTGTGCCCTGAATCTGCTGCACAAGCAGCCCTGGGCGGTGCTCGACGAGGCCGTGGAGCCGCACCTCGATCTGCGCTGGCATGAGCTGCCCGAGGCACGGCGCTGGGCCTTGCTAGGGCTCAAGCCGGCCTGGCGCCAAGTGGAGTACTTGCTGTGCCGCCTGGACCAGGCGGGTGGCGAGGCCACCTATTGGCGCGATGCCCTGGCCCGTTGGTGCGATGCCCGCTATGCAATGTTCGGCCCGGTGCCCCCCAAGCCTTTGCGAGAGCGGCTGGTGCAGCGGTTACGAACCATGGAGGAGGTCGGAGAACTGCCGCCGGGGTCGGTCAAGCGCCTGCTGTGAACAAGGTTGCAGGTGGGCGATCAGGCAAACGTTGTGGGTGGCGGCGACCACCGATTGAAAAGGACAAGGAACAATGGAACACGATGAACGTCACCCGCTGAGCAGCGCCATGCGCGAACGGGTACTGGCCGAGCTGGCGCGGATCGAGCGCGAGCGCAATGTGCGGGTGCTGTATGCCTGCGAATCCGGCAGTCGGGCCTGGGGTTTTGCCTCCACCGACAGCGATTACGACGTGCGGTTCGTCTATGTGGAAAAGCCCGAGTGGTTCGTCCAGGTGGACACCGGGCGGGATGTGATCGAGCGGCCCCTGGACGATGAGCTGGACGTCAGCGGCTGGGAATTGCGCAAGACCCTCGGCCTGTTGCGCAAGTCCAACCCGACCCTGCTGGAGTGGTTGGATTCGCCCCTGGTGTATCGCAGCGAGCCGGCGGCCACCGCGCGTCTGCGGGAGCTGGCCGAGGCCTTCTACAGCCCGCCGGCGGCGCGCAATCATTATCTGTCGATGGCCCGGAAGAATTTTCGCGGTTACCTGCAAGGCGACAGCGTGCGGTTCAAGAAGTACTTCTACGTGCTCCGGCCGTTGCTGGCGGTGCGCTGGATCGATCAGGGGCGCGGCCGGCCGCCGATGACTTTCGCGGAGCTGCTGACCACCGTCGACCATCGGCCGCTGCTGGACGAAGTGGATGAGTTGCTCGCCTTGAAGCGCAGCGCCGACGAGTCCGCCTACGGGCCGCGGCGAGCGGCGCTGCATGCCTTCATCGCCGCCGAACTGGAACGCCCGGTGCCGAAGCTGTCGCGCACCCATCAAGACAATGCGTGGCTGGACGCTTATTTGCGAGAAACCGTCCGGCACTACGCCTGAGGAAAATCATGAAACAGGATGTCATCGAACTGGACGGCGCCATCGGCGGCGGCCAGGTACTGCGCAGTGCCCTGAGCTTGTCGATGCTCACCGGCAAGACCCTGCGTATTCACAACATACGGGCCCGGCGCGCGCGCCCGGGGCTGCTGCGCCAACACCTGACCGCGGTGCAGGCGGCCGCGCAGATCAGCGGGGCCAGGGTCCTGGGTGCCGAGCTGGGCTCCCGGGCGCTGACCTTCGAGCCGGGGCCGATTCGCGGCGGTGACTACCGCTTCGCCATCGGCACCGCCGGCAGTTGCACCCTGGTGTTGCAGACCCTGCTGCCGGCCTTGCTCCAGGCGCCGGAGCCGAGCCGCGTGAGCATCAGCGGCGGCACCCACAACCCCCTGGCGCCGCCGGTGGATTTCCTCCAGCAGGCCTGGCTGCCGCAACTGCGGCGCATGGGCGGGCAGGTGGAATTGCAACTGCTGCGCCACGGTTTCGTTCCCGCTGGCGGCGGCGAGCTGGAGGCGTTTGTTCAGCCTTCGACCCTGCAGCCCCTGCACCTGGAACAGCGCGGCGCATTGCTCGGGCGCCGGGCCTGGGCCCTGAGCGCCGGCCTGCCGGCGCATGTGGCGGAGCGGGAGTTGCGCCGGGTCGGTCACCGCCTGGACCTGCCTTGGGAGCACCTGAGCCCGGTGCAACTGGATGAACGACAGGGCCCGGGCAATGTGCTGTTGCTGGCGTTCGCCTTCGAGCACCTGACCGAGCTGTTCAGCGGTTTCGGCCAGAGCAGCCTGCGGGCGGAAAGCGTGGCCGACCGCGCCATCGATCAGGCCCTTGACTGGCTGGATTCCGGCGCCGCGGTGGCGGAGCACCTGGCCGATCAATTGCTGCTGCCCATGGCCCTGGCCGGCGGCGGCAGCTTCACCACCCCACGCATGAGCGAACACCTGCAGAGCAATATCCGGGTGATCGAGGCGTTTTTGCCGGTGCGTATCGACTGTTCGACGAGCGCTCACGGGGGGCTGCGCGTCGAGGTCCAACCTCAGCGTCATTGAACGGAGTGTCTGCGCTGGCGGACCACTGAAGAGAGTATTCGATGAATTTCACTGAAGTCTTTTTGCAGAAGAAAATGCGCCTGACCGAACAGCTGTTGCAGGGGTTCGATATCGCCAATGATCTGGTGGTTTACCGTCAGGAAACCACGATCAAGGACGGGGTGTCGCACAGCCGTTTCGATGCCATCAGCTATCACCCCTCACTGGTCCGCAAGTCTCTGGACAGCCATGAGCATCTGTCGATGTTCCCCGTGGTCTTCGACTACCTGGACCTGATGGTCGACCAGAAGTACGGGACAAGCGATAAGTTGTTTCATGAAAAACTGAGTATTTTCCGCCGCAAGAACCGGCAGCCCGATCCGTTGCTCCGGCATATCGAGATCATGGTGTTCGGCTACGCGATCACGGTCCGCAACAAGCTGGTCCATCACAAGACCCGGTTCTCTGCCTGCGGCAAGTTCTTGCAGGTGAAAGCCGGGATGCGGCTGGAGATCGAGCGCTTCGGGCTGCTCAATCGACTGATCTATTTCCTGGTGCGCCGCATGCAGGCTCCCGAGCTGCTGAACCTTTATCGGCGGGCGCTGCTGGTGAGTGCTTATCGTGCAGTGTTCGGGCACCTGGATCGCCAGCTCGATAGATTGCTCGCCAGCGGCCCACGGTTACCGGCGATGAATATCAAGCGGCCCCGTTATCTGTTCGATATGGCTCAAGAGAACATTGCCGAGGATGTGGTGATGTTCGATAAGTTGGCCCTGTTCCCGGACCCTACCGGTTATCCCGACCACGACGCTTTCCTCAAGGCGCATCCGGACCCCGACCGCAAGATCCTGTATGGCAATTACACCTATCGCCTAAGCTACCGGGGGGCTGTGCTGCGGGTTCCGGCCGAGGCGATCAATCAACATCCGACCTACCGTCTCGCGGACTTCCAGCACTGGAAGGAACAACCTGTGTAGCCCGCCAGTGGCGAGATCCAGTCAACCGAGGGAGTGGTCATGTATCAACTTTATGGCTCGCAAGGCGGCGGTTCGGCCATCGTCGAGATCGCCCTGGCGTGCTGCCAGGTGCCGTACCGCATCATCGAAGCCGCGTCCTGGGCGCCGTCGTCCGGGACTGACGAACTGGAGCGGCTCAACCCGCTGAAACAGATCCCGACCCTGCAACTGCCGGACGGCAGCGTGCTCACCGAAAGCGCGGCGATCCTGATCGAGCTGGGCTTGCGTTATCCGGGCTCCGGGTTGCTGCCGGAGAATGAGGGCGCCCGGGCGCAGGCCATTCGCGGGTTGGTGTATATCGCCGCCAACTGCTACTCGGCGATTGGCGTGATCGATTACCCGGAGCGCTGGTTGCACGGCGCCGATGAACCGTTGAAGGCGCGGGTGCGGGATACAGCACGGGAGCGCCTGCATCGCAGTTGGGAGATCTTCGCCGATCAGTTCTCGGCGCAGCTGGGGGCGAGCAGTCCGACCCTGGCGGCCCTGGATGTTCACGCGGCGGTGGTGTCACGTTGGGCGGGCAGTCGCGAGCATCTGCGCCGCGAACGCCCCGACTGCTGCGCGCTGCTGGAGCGTATCGACCGCCATCCGCGGGTGGCACCGGTGCTGGCGCGGCACTGGCCGGGCTGAGCGCGGCCAGCAAAAGCCTTAGATGCCAGGGGCCAAGGCTTTTATACTTGCCGGCTTTCTTTCCCAACGCGCATTTTCATGCCCACTTCTCAATGCTCATTTCTCAAGAGGAACGCCCCTTGGCCAACGAACCGGATCAGGATTTCTACAACCGCGCCGACGCCATCATCGAACTGGCCAACGCCCATATCGGCGACAGCAGCCGCGGCAAGGCCAGCGCTTCGCTGATGTACGCCAACTCGCGTTTCGCCGCCTGGGTCAGCGCCTGTGGCTGCCGCGACGCCGCGGAGCTGGCGGCCAACAAGCAGCAGGCGCTGGACTACTTCGTCGAAGAGTTCCGCCTGATGCTGGAAGAGAACCTGACCGACTACATCGAGAACTTTGGCGTGTACATGACGCGCCAGGACAGCTGAAAAACATCGCGGGCAAGCTCCGCTCCTACAGAAGAAGACTGTGAGCTTCTGTAGGAGCGGAGCTTGCCCGCGATAGCGTCAGTGACGTCGCCGCCCAAAAAGCGGACTTACAACCCCATCTCCAACTCCAGCAGATCCGCCAGCGGCTGGCGGCGGCGGATCAGTTTCACCTGGCCGTCCTCGAACAGCACCTCAGGCAGCAGCGGCCGGCTGTTGTAGTTGGAGGACATGCTGGCGCCATAGGCGCCGGTGTCGTGGATCACCAGCAGGTCGCCGACCCGGGCCTGGGGCAGCAGTTGCGGGGTCAGGCTGTCGTCGTCCTGGGTGAAGATATCGCCGGACTCGCACAGCGGGCCGCCGACCACCGTGGGCCGGCGTTCGCGCTGCACCGCCTGGCCGTTGGCGTCGATCAGGCTCATGGCGTGGTAGGCGCCGTACATGGCCGGGCGCATCAGGTCGTTGAAGCCAGTGTCCGCCAGCACGAAGTGATGGTTGCCGGCGTCTTTCACCACCCGCACTTCGCTGACCAGGCAGCCGGCCTCGGCCACCAGGAAGCGCCCGGGCTCGATTTCCATGCGCACGCCGTGGCCGAGCCAGGCTTCGATTTCCTCCCGGGCCTGGCGCCAGGCATTGGCGTAACGGCGTACGTCCACCGGCTCGTCGCCGGCGCGGTAGGGCGTGGACAGCCCGCCGCCGATGGAGAAGGCCTCGATGTCGTGGTCCAGGGATTTGACCGCCGCCACCATCGCCGCGCCGACCTGCTCCAGGTGCCCGTAGTCCACGCCGGAACCGATGTGCATGTGCAGGCCCACCAGCTTCAGGCCGTACTGACGGATCACCGCCAGGGCTTCATCGACCTGCTCGTGCCAGATGCCGTGCTTGCTGTTTTCGCCGCCGGTGTTGGTCTTGCGGCTGTGGCCGTGGCCGAAGCCCGGGTTGATCCGCAGCCAGACGCGATGGCCCGGGGACTTCTCGCCGAGCTGGCGCAGCATGTCGATGGAGCCGGCGTTGACCTCGATGTTCAGCTCCACCACCCGTTGCAGGGTGGCGCTGTCGAACAGATCGCAGGTGAAGACGATGCCGGCCGGCTCGCCCGCCGGGCTGAAGCCGGCCAGCAGCGCGCGTTCGATTTCCCCCAGGGACACCGCGTCCACCCGCACTCCGGCTTCACGGATCAGGCGCAGCACCTGCAGGTTGGAGCAGGCTTTCTGCGCGTAGCGCACCACGTCGAAGGCCTTCAGTTGCTGGATGCGCACCTTGATGGTCCGCGCGTCGTAGCACCACAGCGGGGTGCCGTACTGGCGGGCGGCGGCGGTCAGTTGCTCGGGGGAAAAGGGAATGGCCATGGCGATCATCTATGGGCGGGGAAAGAAGCCTGCATGATGCCGAGGGCTATGTATTCAATAAAATATCTATTCTTTGTATCTCGATTCAGTTCTGATATGGGTCGTTTTAGGCAAAAGGAGCCTGGCAGTGGACATTTCCCTGCGGCATATCGAGGTGTTTCGCGCCATCATGCAGGCCGGCAGCGTTACCGGCGCGGCGCGCCTGCTGTTCACCTCGCAACCCACGGTCAGCCGCGAACTGGCGCGGCTGGAGAGCCTGTCCGGGCTGAGCCTGTTCGACCGCGAAGGCGGGCGCCTGCTGCCGACCGCCCAGGCGATGCTGCTGCTCGAAGAGGTGGAACGCGCCTATGTCGGCCTGGAGCGGATCAACAGCGTGGCGCAGTCGATCCGCCGCTTCGAGCACGGCCAGTTGAGCCTGACCTGCTTGCCGCTGTTCTCCCAGACCCTGCTGCCGCGGGTGTGCAAGCACTTCCAACAGCAACACGCCGGCATCGGCCTGAGTATCACCGCCCAGGAATCGCCGCTGCTGGAGGAGTCCCTCAGCGCCCAGCGCCATGACCTGGGCCTCACCGAAAGCGAACACCTGCCACGGGGTACCCAGGGCGAGCTGCTGTTCAGCGCCGACATGGTGTGCATCCTGCCGGAAGGGCATCCGCTGCTGGCCAAGCCGCTGCTGCACAGCGAGGACTTTCGCGGGGTGGATTTCATCAACCTGTCGGGCCTGGACATCTATCGGCAGACCCTCGACGAGCATTTTCGCCAGGCCGGCGTCGACCGCCGGGTGGTGGTCGAGACCACCAACGCCGCTTCGGTGTGCGCCATGGTGCGCCAGCAGTTGGGAGTGGCCATCATCAACCCGCTGAGCGCCATGGAGGAGGCGGGCAGGGGCCTGGCGATCCGCCCGCTGCAACTGTCGGTGCCGTACCGGGTGATGCTGATCCGCCCTGATTACCGGCCTTCGTCGATATTCGTCGAGGCCTTCTGCGCGTCCCTGAAACAGGAGGCCTCGGTGCTGGCCGCCGCCCTCGAGCGCCAACTGCGGCGGCCGTGACGCTGGGCAGAGGCGCTGCCGGGCGCCTAGGCTTGGAACGACCGGGATCCTGTGTACCGCGTGAGGAATATCTGTCATGGCGGAACCTGCCATTCGCGACACTTCGAGGCCCCTGAGCCGTGGCATTCCCCGCACCGTCTGGGCGCTGGGGTTCGTCAGCCTGTTCATGGACCTGTCCTCCGAGCTGGTCCACAGCCTGTTGCCGGTCTACATGGTCGGCACGCTGGGGATCAGCATGCTGATGATCGGCATCATCGAGGGTGTGGCGGAGGCCACGGCGTTGATGGTGAAAGTCTTTTCCGGCGCCATCAGCGACTTTATCGGCCGGCGCAAGGGCCTGTTGCTGCTGGGGTACGGCCTGGCGGCGCTGACCAAGCCGCTGTTCCCCCTGGCGACCTCGGCGGACCTGGTGTTCGGCGCGCGCCTGCTGGACCGCATCGGCAAGGGCATTCGCGGCGCCCCCCGGGATGCCCTGGTGGCGGATGTGGCCCCGCCGGAAATCCGCGGCGCCTGCTTCGGCCTGCGCCAGTCGATGGACACCGTGGGGGCGTTTTTCGGGCCGATTCTGGCCATCGGCCTGATGCTGGCGCTGGCCAACGATATTTCCCAGGTGTTGTGGCTGGCGGTGATCCCTGCGGCGATCGCCGTGGCCCTGTTGGCCTTCGGTATTCGCGAACCCGAGCATGCAGCCCGCGCGGGGGGCTTTCGCTCGCCGCTGAACTGGGCGGCGCTGCGGCGATTTTCCCGGGCCTACTGGTGGGTGGCGGGCATCGGCGCGGCGTTCACCCTGGCCCGTTTCAGCGAGGCCTTCCTGGTGCTGCGGGCCCAGCAGCTGGGGTTCTCCGCCACCTGGGTGCCGCTGGTGATGGTGGTCATGGCCGGGTTCTACATGGTCTCGGCCTATCCGGTCGGCAAATGGTCGGACCGCATCAGCCGTAGCGCCTTGCTCGGCGTCGGCCTGGTGTTGCTGATCCTCGCCGACCTGGTGCTGGCCCAGGCCGAGTCGGCGCCCATGGTGCTGCTCGGCGTCGCCCTGTGGGGCCTGCACATGGGCTTCAGCCAGGGCATCCTCGCCACCCTGGTGGCCGACACCACCCCCGCCGACCTCAAGGGTACGGCGTTCGGTGTGTTCAACCTGCTGAGCGGGGTGGCCCTGCTGCTGGCCAGCGTGATCGCCGGCTGGCTGTGGCAGGCCCATGGCGCGGCGCTGGCGTTCTACGCCGGGGCGGGGTTTGCCGTGCTGTCGTTGCTGTTGCTGGCAGGCCAGCCCAAGGCGGCGTGAAAGGCGTTCTTTAGCCAGCCCCACCGGGTGGCGCGGCCGACAGGGTCCAGACCATCGAGGTCAGGATGCCCAGGTCGAGCAACTGGGCTTCGGAGCGCAGGACCTTGCGCAAGGTGGGGTAGTCGGCCTGGGTCCCCTTGAAGCTGGATCTTTCCAGCACATGGATGTGTTTGGTCACCGCAGTGACCGCCAGGCTGGCCAGCTGTTTCTCGGTGGCGGGTTCCGGGATGCCCAACTCCTTCAAGCGGTTCTGGAAGGCGCCCACGATTTCTTTTTCGCTGTCGTCCTTGGGCTGATAGGCGATTTTCTGCTCGGAGGCTTTTTCGCTGACCCGCTTGAACAGGGCGACCGACTCGTTGAAGTGTTGCAGGGCCGCGGCCTTGGCTTCGGTGGCGTGGGTGACGTCCTTCTGCTCCAGGAACATCAGCATTTCGTGAAAATTCTGAAAGCCCCGCTGCAGCTCGGTGCCGGCGCTGGCCGAGAGCTTGTCGAGGGCCTGGCGGTCCGTGTTGAAGGAGGGGCCGGCCACCGCCTGGAGGCCGACCAGGCCCGCCAGGCACAGCACCACGCCTGTGCGGAACAGGGATTGGATCAGGCGCATGTTCTGCTCCTCGTCATCGGGTTGATGAACACCACGATCCTGGCCGCGCCCAGGCCACAGCCCACGCACCGCACAGGGCTGTTTCAGCCGTGAATCAATGGGCGGTCAGGGTTGAAAAAAACAGGGGCTCGCCAGCCGTATGAGTTGAATGTAGCTGACGGAGAGGGGGCTGCCAGCGGCGGCTGTCCGGCGGTTGCCGGGCCTGGAACGAGCCCGGCGCACGAGGCCGTGCGCCGGGTGTGTTGCCGACTGGCCGCCGGATGTCGTGGGTCCGGTGGCCGGTCGGGGAACGCGGGTAGGCGTGTCTGTAGGGGGTTAGCGCTCGATCGCCAGGGCCACGCCTTGGCCGCCACCGATGCACAGGGTAGCCAGGCCTTTTTTGGCGTCGCGCTTGAGCATTTCGTGGAGCAGGGTCACCAGCACCCGGCAGCCCGAGGCGCCGATCGGGTGGCCGAGGGCGATGGCGCCGCCGTTGACGTTGACCTTGCTGGCGTCCCAACCCAGCTCCTGGCCCACCGACAGCGCCTGGGCGGCGAAGGCTTCGTTGGCTTCGATCAGGTCCAGCTGCTCCAGGGACCAGCCGGCCTTGTCCAGGCAGCGGCGGGTGGCGGAGACCGGGCCGATGCCCATGATCGCCGGGTCGACCCCGGCGTTGGCGTAGGCGGCGATCTTCGCCAGTACCGGCAGGTCCAGGGCACGGGCTTTCGCGGCGCTCATCAGCAGCACCGCGGCGGCGCCGTCGTTCAGCGACGAGGCGTTGCCGGCGGTGACCGTGCCGTCCTTCTTGAACGCCGGCTTGAGCTTGCCCAGGGACTCGGCGGTGGTGCCGGCGCGGGGCTGCTCGTCGGTGGCGAAGGCCACGGGCTCGCCCTTGCGCTGGGGAATCAGGATCGGGGTGATCTCATCCACGAAGCGCCCGCCCTCGATGGCGGCCACGGCCTTCTGCTGCGAGGCGGCGGCGAAGGCGTCCTGGGCTTCGCGGCTGATGGCGTATTTGTCCACCAGGTTCTCGGCGGTGATGCCCATGTGGTAGTCGTTGAACGCGTCCCACAGGCCGTCGCTGATCATGGTGTCGATCATCGGGCTGTGGCCCATGCGCAGGCCGGTGCGGGCACCGGGCAGCACGTAGTTGGCCAGGCTCATGTTCTCCTGGCCGCCGGCGATGATCACTTCGGCATCGCCGCAGCGGATGGCCTGGGCGCCCAGGTGCAGGGCCTTGAGGCCGGAGCCGCAGACCTTGTTCAGGGTCAGGGCCGGCACGGCGTG
>NZ_JBNNVU010000050.1:0-39931 GCF_050280705.1 Pseudomonas sp. NPDC089530
TCGAGGATGTCGTCGTAGGCTTCTTCGATGATGCGCACGGCGTCCAGCAGGTTGAAGGTGTTGATCGCCACGTCGCCGATGTCGGCCACGTTCAGGGACAGGTCGCACATGACGCCGACGCGGTTCATCTCGGCAACGATCTCGCGACCGAAGCCCGACAGGCCGCCGTCGCGTTCGTAGCAGCCGGTGCCCACCAGGTTCTGGGTGTTGTAGCACATCTGCACGATGCCGACGCCCAGCTGCTTGAACACCTCGACGTAACCGATCTGGTCCTCGTAGGCGTGGGCATTCTGGAAGCCGAAGAGGATGCCGGTCTTGCCCAGTTCCTTGGCCTTGCGGATGTCGGCAGTGGTGCGGACCGGCATCACCAGGTCACTGTTTTCGCGGATCAGTTTCTGGCTGGAAGCGATGTTGTTGACGGTCGCCTGGAAGCCTTCCCACACCGACACAGTGCAGTTGGCCGCGGTCAGGCCGCCCTTGCGCATATCCTCGAACAGTTCGCGGTTCCACTTGGCAATGATCAGCCCGTCGATAACGATGCTGTCGGCGTGTAATTCGGCTGGGCTCATCAGGCAGTCCCCTTATTGGCGATTCATGCGCCGAATCGTCTGCCGGCGCTTTGGGGTCAGCATATGCCTCGGTGCCTGGGCAGCCGGGTGCAAAAACGACAGGGGAATTGCCGAAAGCGTCAATCCACGACAAAGGGTCTGCCACGCGTCCCTTGCGCCATCTGTTCTTTGTCATGCGCATGGGCCAGAATCCGCCGCATCACTGGATTTAGAGGGCGGCGACGCAATGAAATCGATCTTCCTGGCTTTGGCCCTGCTGGCGACCGGCGTACAGGCGGCTGAAGAAGCCAACAACTCCCCTTGCGACAGCGTCGAACAAGACCAACAGACCCTGGAATGCGCCACCTTCAACAAGACCACCGCCGAACAGTTGCTCAACGACAACCTGCAAGGCCTGCTCGAACGCCTGGGCACCCAGTACGGCAGCAACAAGGCGCAGCTGGCCGATATCACCGCCAAGGTCCAGACCGCCCAGCAGTTGTGGCAGAAACAGCGTGAGGCCGACTGCGCCATCGACACCTTCTCGGCCAAGTCCGGCACCAAGGACTATGCCATCGCCCAGGCCGACTGCGCGGCGCGCATGAGCGACGAACGGTCGGAGTTTCTCGAGTCGATCGGGCAGGAATAAGAGTCTTCTGCCTCGGCAATAACGTCATCGCAAGCAAGCTCGCTCCTGCAGGTATTTGCAGGAGCGAGCCTGCTCGTGAAAAATCGCCAGGCCACCGCTGTAACCAGACATGAGCAATACCCGGACAAGGTTCTCGCCTTGGCGTCCGGGTAGATATAGGCAAAGATTGATTAATCTTATAAAAGGCTTATATTCGTTCATGAACAGCATCCTGTGGACCCGCAAGGCCGTCAAACAACTGCTGCGATTGCACAGCGCCCATCAGGTACAGATCCGCGATGCGGTGACCTTGCTGGAGGGCATGCCCGACACCGGCAACGTCAAGGCGCTCAGCGGCTATGCCTATGCCTACCGTTTGCGGGTGGGCAACTACCGAGTCCTGTTCGACTGGGACGGCGCTATCCGAGTGGTCAGTATCCAAGAGGTCAAGAAACGTGACGAACGCACCTACTGACATCCAGATCATCAAGGGCGCGGACGGCCAGCCGGCGTTCGTGGTCATCCCCTATGCGCAGTATGTGGCGCAGCAGAAAGAACCGGACCTGATCCCCCACGACGTGGTCAGCCGCATGGTCGACGGCGCGACGCCGATCCGTGCCTGGCGCGAGCACCTGCACCTGACCCAGGACGAGGTCGCCAGGCGCCTGGGGATTTCCCAGCCGGCCTTCGCCCAGCAGGAAAGCGTCGCCAAACCGCGCCGCGCCACCCGCGAGAAAATCGCCGCGGCCTTCGGCATTCGCGCCGACCAGCTGGAACTGTAAGCTGCACGCCATTCCCCGAGAAAAGGTCTTCCCATGAGCATCTGCGGCATCGAAATCAAAGGCAGCGAAGCCATCTTCGCCCTGGCCACCCTGCAAGACGGTACCCCGCACCACCAGGCCAACGCCTGCAAGAAAATCGCCCTGGACGACGATGACGAAGCGGCCAACGTCAAGGCCTTCGCAGCCCAGGTGGCCGCCTTCGTGCGCGACAACGGCATCCAGCGCATCGCCATCAAGAAGCGCAGCAAGAAAGGCGAATTCGCTGGCGGCCCGACCACCTTCAAGATCGAAGGCGTGTTCCAACTGCTGGACGGCTGCGAGGTGACCCTGTTGTCGCCGCAGACCATCAATGCGCAGATCAAGAAGCACAACCCCGACCTGCCGGCGACGCTGAACAAGTATCAGCATGAAGCCTACAAAGCGGCCTGCGCGGCGTTGCTGAAGAAATAATCAGCCAGAAGTAAGCCCATTTGCTCTCGTGGGCTTACTTCTGTTGAAAGACAATTAATTAGATGATTAATAAGAGCTGGCGCATTCGCCTTCCCATTCCGCAAGCATGTCGTGAGTCACCAGGGACTCCTCGCCTACTTCGGCTCGATAGGCCGAGATCTTGTCGTCAACACATGCCTGGGAGCTCTGTGTCGCAACGACTGCATTGGCCGCGGCAACCTCCACGGCCCTGGCCGTTTCTGCCTCACGCTCCCGTTGCAATGCCGTCTTTTCAGCTTCGACCTTTTGCAGTGCCTCGGCGAGAGCTCTATTCGCCTTATCTCTCTCGTCCAATAGGTCAAATAACTCTGCCTCAGCATCGTCCCCAGCAATCAGCATGTCATGGAAGTCCATTCCATCGAGCTCTTCGCGCAGAGAGTTGACGATCTTGGGATTCTTCAGCAATCCCTGAATGAACACTTGAGGTACGGCTCCGCCTGTAATCAAAGGTGCGAAATCGGCTTTGACTAGGGACGGATCTGCTTTGGCCAACTCCAACCCCGCCAATTTCCCCAGAGCGGCAGGCAATAAATATCTCCCCTTACTGTTCTTGTGCTCTGACATCATCTGCACATAAGACTTCGCAAACGACTCTGGAGTATCTCCATCGATCTCCGTATCTCCTTCAAACAACCCTACTGGCCATAAGAACCCACGCCCCAGGTTGTACCAGTAGCTCTCGTAAGAGTAGTTACCGAAAAAAGCCCCTAGGGTTCCAACAACCAACGCTATCGCCAGATAGGTGCCAATCAACATTCCCTTCATTGCAATTCCTTTTTGTCTAACGACCAATGGCACACAGCCACTTTCCTTCACAGCATCATCAGTCTATCGGCCAAACTACGATTTTTTGAGTTTATAAAGTGGAGATAATCCAATCTCCAGCCCGCCACACTGGCCTATCAAGATGCATCACAGCGCCTTGTGCTTTTGGCCTAAACCGTGGCTGTTAACCGAGAGTGAAAGACGAAGAAACCTAGATACTGATAAAGAATTTGATCCCTTATTGGAGGGAATCGCGATACCAAAGTAGTTCAGTGAGCTAACGTACTTGAGCCCGGCAAACAATTTTCATGGGTACAGCAAAGCGAGCGCTCTGCGAACAGAACAGCTCAGGCCTTTTGGTTTTGCCGCCGGTCTTCCCGCGGGCACTGAGCAAAACGGGCCCGGTAGCTGCGGGTGAAATACGAGGGTGATTCGAAGCCGCAGGCAATGCTGACCTCCAGCACGCTCATGTCGGTCTGGCGCAGCAGTTGCCGGGCCTTTTCCAGGCGCAGCCCCAGGTAGAAATTGCTCGGGGTGTCGTTCAGGTGCAGGCGGAACAGGCGTTCGAGCTGGCGCCGGGTGACCTTGATCGACTCGGCCAGTTGCAAGGTGCTCAGGGGCGGCTCGCTGTGCTGCTCCATGTCGCCGATCACCTGCACCAGTTTCTTGTTGCTGATGCCGTAGCGGCTGGCAACTTCCATGCGCTGGTGGTCCTTGCGCGGGCGGATGCGCCCGAGCACGAACTGTTCGCTGACCTGGATTGCCAGTTGCGGGCCGTGGGCCTGGGCGATCAGGTCGAGCATCATGTCGATGGACGCGGTGCCGCCGGCCGAGGTGATGCGCCGCCGGTCGATCTCGAACAGCTCCTGGGTCACGCTGATCTGCGGATAGGACTCCTTGAACGCCTCGATCGCTTCCCAGTGCAGGGTCACGCGGTGGCCCTCCAGCAGCCCGGCTTCGGCCAGGACCACGCTGCCGGTGTCGATGCCGCCCAGGGTCACGCCTTCCACATCCAGGCGCCGCAGCCAGTGCACCAGCGCCGGGCTGGCGAACTTCAGCGGCTCGAAGCCGGCCACCACCAGCAGGGTCGCGCCCTTCTTCAAGGGTTCCAGCGCCGCGTCGGCGTTGACCGACATGCCGTTGCTCGCCAGAACCGCGCCACCATCGGCGCTCAACACATGCCAGCGATACAGCTCACCGCGAAAGCGATTGGCCACCCGCAGCGGCTCGATGGCCGAGATGAAGCCGATGGCCGAGAAGCCCGGCATCAGCAAGAAATAGAAATCCTGGGACATGGGACGCACTCGGATGACGGGCAGCGTGGCCCCTGTGATACGCCGTTTCCACGCCGGGTTCAAGACAGGAGGTCGCTGCAGTGCAAGAGCCGGTCGCCGCTGTGCGTTTTCAGCCTTCGGCAGCTGCGTAACGTGGCATCACCGGCGCACAAAGACGCCGGGACCGACAATAACGACCTGCCGAGGCCCCCCTCATGAAACGACTGATCAGCAGCTGTGTTCTTGCACTCAGCGGTACCGTCTTTCTCAGCTCCGCAGCCTCGGCCGCCGACGCCGCCAGTTGCCAGAACGTGCGTCTGGGCGTGGTCAACTGGACCGACGTGATCGCCACCAGCGCCATGGCCCAGGTGCTGCTCGACGGCCTCGGCTACCAGACCAAGCAGACCAGCGCCTCGCAGCAGATCATCTTCGCCGGCATCCGCGACCAGCGCCTGGACCTGTTCCTCGGCTACTGGAACCCGTTGATGACCCAGACCATCACCCCGTTCGTCGACGCCAAACAGGTCAAGGTCCTGGCCGAACCCAGCCTCAAGGACGCCCGCGCCACCCTGGCCGTGCCGACCTACCTGGCCGACAAAGGCCTGAAGACCTTCGCCGACATCGCCAAGTTCGAGAAGGAACTGGGCGGCAAGATCTACGGCATCGAGCCCGGCTCGGGGGCCAACACCCAGATCAAGGCGATGATCGCCAAGAACCAGTTCGGCCTGGGCAAGTTCCAGCTGGTCGAGTCCAGCGAGGCCGGCATGCTCTCGGCGGTGGATCGCGCCGTGCGGCGCAAGGAAGCCGTGGTGTTCTTCGGCTGGGCGCCGCACCCGATGAACGTCAATGTGCAGATGACCTACCTCACCGGCAGCGACGACGCCCTGGGCCCGAACGAAGGCATGGCCACCGTATGGACCGTCACCGCGCCGACCTACGCCGAGCAGTGCCCGAACGTGAGCCGGCTGCTGAGCAACCTGACCTTCAGCGCCGAGGACGAGAGCCGGATGATGCAGCCGCTGCTCGACCACAAGGACGCCCTGACCTCCGCCAGACAATGGCTGGCCGACCATCCCCAGGACAAGGCGCGCTGGCTCGACGGCGTGACCACCTTCGATGGCAAGCCGGCCGCCGAACACCTGAAGCTGACCAGCCAATAACCACCCCGGACTCCCGCCGCGCGGCGCCAACCGACCGCGCAGCGACCCACCACGCCTGTAAGGAACCCGCACCATGAACCACGACGTCATCATCACCTGCGCACTCACCGGTGCTGGCGACACGACCGCCAAGAGCCCCCACGTGCCGGTCACCCCGAAACAGATTGCCGCCGCCGCGGTAGAAGCCGCCAAGGCCGGCGCCACCGTGGTCCACTGCCACGTGCGCAACCCGCAAACCGGCAAGTTCAGCCGTGATGTCGCGCTGTACCGGGAAGTGATGGAGCGCATCCGCGAGGCGGACGTGGACATCATCGTCAACCTCACCGCCGGCATGGGCGGCGACCTGGAGATCGGCGCCGGCGAGAACCCCATGGAGTTCGGCCCCAACACCGACCTGGTGGGCCCGCTGACCCGCCTGGCCCATGTCGAGGAACTGCTGCCGGAAATCTGCACCCTGGACTGCGGCACCCTGAACTTCGGCGACGGCGACACCATTTACGTGTCCACCCCGGCGCAGCTGCGGGCCGGCGCCAAGCGCATCCAGGAGCTGGGGGTGAAGGCCGAGCTGGAAATCTTCGACACCGGCCACCTGTGGTTCGCCAAGCAGATGATGAAGGAAGGCCTGCTGGACGATCCGCTGTTCCAGCTGTGCCTGGGCATCCCGTGGGGCGCGCCGGCCGACACCACCACCATGAAGGCCATGGTCGACAACCTGCCGCCGAATGCGGTCTGGGCCGGCTTCGGCATCGGCCGCATGCAGATGCCGATGGCCGCGCAGGCGGTGCTGCTGGGCGGCAACGTGCGGGTCGGCCTGGAAGACAACCTGTGGCTGGACAAGGGCGTGCTGGCGACCAACGGCCAACTGGTGGAACGCGCCAGCGAGATCCTCAGCCGCCTCGGCGCCCGCGTCCTGACCCCGGCCGAGGGCCGGGCCAAGATGGGCCTGAAAAAACGCGGATAACCGCATTCGCCTTGTAGCCGTTGCCGAGCCCGCGAGGCTGCGCACGGCTGCAACGCAGCCGCCACAACGGCAACCACGCGTTACCTGACACACCGCGCCGTCCGGCTTCACGACGGCTACGCCGCCGATCGCAGCCTCGCGTTGCTCGGCAGCGGCTACGGATACCTTCACTTTTGACTTTCAGGAAGTTGCCATGAGCTTTATCACCGAGATCAAAACCTTCGCCGCCCTGGGCAGCGGTGTCATCGGCAGCGGTTGGGTATCCCGCGCCCTCGCCCACGGCCTGGACGTGGTGGCCTGGGACCCGGCCCCCGGCGCCGAGGCGGCCCTGCGCAAGCGCGTCGCCAACGCCTGGGGCGCCCTGGAGAAACAGGGCCTGGCACCGGGCGCGTCCCAGGATCGCCTGCGTTTTGTCGCCACCATCGAGGAGTGCGTGAAAGACGCCGACTTCATCCAGGAAAGCGCGCCGGAACGCCTGGAGCTGAAGCTGGAACTGCATGCCAAGATCAGCGCCGCGGCCAAGCCCGACGCCCTGATCGGCTCCAGCACTTCCGGCCTGCTGCCGAGCGAGTTCTACGAGAGCGCCACTCACCCGGAACGCTGCGTGGTCGGCCACCCGTTCAACCCGGTGTACCTGCTGCCGCTGGTGGAAGTGGTCGGTGGCAAGCACACTGCGCCAGAGGCCGTGCAGGCCGCGATCAAGGTCTACGAATCCCTCGGCATGCGCCCGCTGCACGTGCGCAAGGAAGTCCCGGGGTTCATCGCCGACCGTCTGCTGGAGGCGCTGTGGCGCGAAGCCCTGCACCTGGTCAACGACGGCGTCGCCAGCACCGGCGAGATCGACGACGCGATCCGCTTCGGCGCCGGCCTGCGCTGGTCGTTCATGGGCACCTTCCTGACCTACACCCTGGCCGGTGGCGACGCCGGCATGCGTCACTTCATGGCCCAGTTCGGCCCGGCGCTGCAACTGCCGTGGACCTACCTGCCGGCGCCGGAGCTGACCGACAAGCTGATCGACGACGTGGTCGAAGGCACCGCCGAGCAACTGGGCCAGCACAGCATCTCGGCCCTGGAACGCTATCGTGATGACTGCCTGCTGGCGGTGCTCGACGCGGTGAAAAACACCAAGGCCAAGCATGGCATGAGCTTCAGCGAGTAACGCCCCCTGTTGCCGCTGCCCGCGGCAGCGGCAACAGGGTTTCAGCCCACCATTTTCGTGAGCCCAGACATGCCCGCACTCACCACCTACAGCACCCGCATCATTCCCGACTGGGTCGATTACAACGGCCACCTGCGGGACGCCTTCTACCTGTTGATCTTCAGCTACGCCACCGACGCCCTGATGGATCGACTGGGCCTGGACAGCGACAACCGCGAAGCCAGCGGCAATTCGCTGTTCACCCTGGAGCTGCACCTCAACTACCTGCACGAAGTGAAGCTCGACACCGAGGTCGAGGTGCGCACGCAAATCATCGGCCACGACCGCAAGCGCCTGCACCTGTACCACAGCCTGCACAAGGCCGGCGACGACCTGGAGCTGGCCGGCAACGAACAGATGCTGCTCCACGTCGACCTTGCCGGCCCGCGTTCGGCGCCGTTCAGCGAGCCGGTGCTGAACCGGTTGCGGGCCATCGCCGCGCAACAGGCCGACCTTCCCGCCCCGGCCTGGATCGGCCGGGTGATCGCCCTGCCGCCGGAAAAATAACCACCCACGAAAAGGACCGCACCGTGAATACCGCCACCGCTTTTGCCGACTTCCGCCGTTACCCGTTGATCAGCGCGTTGACCGCCGTACAAGCCCAGGCGGACCGTATTCAGGTGCAGTGGGCCGACGGCCGCGTGAGCCCCTTTCACCATCAGTGGCTGCGCGACAACTGCCCCTGCCCGCAGTGCGTCTATAGCGTGACCCGCGAGCAGGTGCTGGAAATAGTCGATGTCGCCGAGGATCTGGCACCAGCCGCCAGCTGGATCGATGAGCAGGGCTGCCTGAGCATCGACTGGCAGGACGGTCATCAGAGCCGCTTCGACCCGGGCTGGCTGCGCGCCCATGCCTACGACGACGCAAGCCGCGCCGAACGCCGCGCCCACCGCCCGCAGAGCCAGCTGTGGGACCACCGGCTGCAACTGCCGGTGTTCGAATACCAGGCGCTGCAGGACGACCCGCAGGTGCTGCTGCAATGGCTGCTGGCATTGCGCGATATCGGCCTGACGCAGGTGCGTGGCGTGCCCACCGAACCCGGCTCCCTGGCCCAGGTCGCCCGGCACATCGCCTTTATCCGCGAGAGCAATTTCGGCGTGCTGTTCAATGTGCAGTCCAAGGCCGATGCCGACAGCAACGCCTACACCGCCTTCAACCTGCCGCTGCACACCGACCTGCCGACCCGCGAGCTGCAACCGGGCCTGCAGTTCCTGCATTGCCTGGTGAACGACGCCGAAGGCGGCGAAAGCATCTTCGTCGACGGTTTCGCCATCGCCGACGCCCTGCGCCGCGAAGCCCCCGAGGCCTTTCGTGCGTTGTGCGAGATCCCCGTGGAGTTTCGCAACAAGGACCGCCACAGCGACTACCGCTGCCTGGCACCGGTGATCGCCCTGAATGCCCGGGGCGATGTCGCGGAAATCCGCATGGCCAACTTCCTGCGCGGGCCGTTCGAGGCCGCGGTGGACGACATGCCCCGTCTCTACCGCGCCTATCGACGCTTTATCGCCATGACCCGCGAGGCGCGCTTTCGCCTGACCCGGCGCCTCAACCCCGGCGAGCTGTGGTGCTTCGATAACCGCCGCACCCTGCACGCGCGCAACGCTTTCGACCCCGCCACCGGCGCGCGGCATTTCCAGGGGTGCTACATCGACCGTGACGAGTTGCTGTCGCGGATCCTGGTGTTGCAGCGCTAGAGCGCGTCGCCCGCGAAAATTCTCCCAGGCCCCACCTTTTCCCCAGGCAAAAAAAGACCCCGATCAAGCCGTGACAGGATCGGGGTTGAGGAGGTTTTCTGAGGAGCCGACACGAGGGTGACCAAACCTTCGATGACCGAGCTGAAGTCCAGTGTGCCCAGTCGCCCTCAACCAAGATTAGCCGAAAACGACATGCTCATAGGCACCATGGACATTACGACAATTCGCCCTTGCCGACGGTCTGGAGGGCCACCAGAATCGAACCACGACCACGCTCCCGGAATAAGGATAAAAGTCATGATGCACGCGGATCTGATTGACCAGGACGACCTGCTCGGCCACCTGAGGGCCCTGGGGTTCGAAATGCCGGCCGGCGCCACCGCCGACCAGGCCTGCGAGTGTGCCGTGCGCGGCTTGAGCGATGCCCGGGCCAAGGCCCTCAAGGGCATGGTCGAGCAGATGCTCACCGGCAACGCCACCATTCTGCCGGCCGTGCGCCAGGCCATCGACAAACAGCTGTTGCCGGCCCTGGCCCAATACCAGAACAACCGCGCCTGAGCCTTCGCCGGGAGCGAGTCCCGGAGTAGAGTGCGGTTCTTTGAGCTGTGGAGCCGCCCCCATGATTCGTATCGAAGCCTGCCAGTCGGCCCGTCAACCGGGCTGGCTGCCGTTGCGCCAGGCGCTATGGCCGGACACGCCGGCCGCGGAACACCTGGACGAAATCACCAGCCTGCTGGACGCCCCCCAGCGCTATATCAACCTGCTCGCCTATGCCGCCGACGGCCAGCCCGTGGGCCTGGCCGAAGCCTCGTTGCGCCATGACTACGTGAACGGTACCGAGCATTCGCCGGTGGTGTTTCTGGAGGGTTTGTATGTCAGCGCCGAACAGCGCCGCCAGGGCATTGCCGAACGCTTGATCGACGCCGTCGCCCAATGGGGGCGGGAACGCGGTTGCGTGGAGATGGCGTCGGATACCGGTCTGGAAAACCTGTTGAGCCAGACCGTGCACAAGGCGCTCGGTTTCGAGGAAACCGAGCGCGTCGTGTATTTCAAGAAGAGCCTGTGACTACAGCCTGACGCTGGCGAACGTCGACTCGTTGCGCGCCTGGCTCAGGGAGGACATCGGCCCGGCCAGCACCAGCGCCTGCGGGATCGGCATCATCGCCACCTGCTGGGCGGTGTTGGAGCCTACGCGCTCGTCACGCGGCGGAATGCCGAAGTACTCGCGGTAGCACTTGGAGAAGTGCGGCGTGGAGACGAAACCGCAGACCGAGGCCACTTCGATGATCGACATCGGCGTCTGCTTGAGCAGCTGGCGGGCACGGATCAGCCGCAGCTTCAGGTAGTAACGCGACGGCGAGCAATGCAGGTATTTCTGGAACAGCCGCTCCAGCTGGCGTCGCGACACCGAGACATAGACCGCCAGTTCGTCGAGGTCGATCGGCTCTTCCAGGTTGGCTTCCATCAGCGCGACGATTTCCTGCAGCTTCGGCTGGTTGGTGCCGAGCATGTGCTTGAGCGGCACGCGCTGGTGATCCTGCTCGTTGCGGATACGCTCGTAGACGAACATTTCCGAGATCGCCGCCGACAGCTCGCGGCCGTGATCGCGGCTGATCAGGTGCAGCATCATGTCCAGCGGCGCGGTGCCGCCGGAGCTGGTGAACCGGTTGCGGTCGAGGGTGAACAGCCGGGTGCTCATGGCCACCCGCGGGAAAGCTTCCTGCATCGAGGCCAGGCACTCCCAGTGCACGCTGCAATCGAAGCCGTCGAGCAGGCCGGCGCAGGCCAGGGCCCAGCTGCCGGTGCAGACCGCGCCGAGACGGCGGGACTGGCGCGCCTGGCTTTGCAGCCAGGACACATGTTCGCGGGTCACGGTGCGTTGAATGCCGATACCGCCGCAGACGATCACGGTGTCCAGGGCGGGAGCTTTGTGCATGGCGGCGTCGGGGGTGATCTGCAGGCCGTCGCTGGCCCAGACCTGGCCGCCGTCGACGCTGAGGGTGGTCCAGCGATACAGCTCGCGACCGGACAACTGGTTGGCCATGCGCAGCGGCTCGACCGCAGAAGCCAGGGAAATCAGTGTGAAATTGTCCAGCAACAGGAAGCCGATGGATTGAGGCGCACGGTTCTGGGGTTGGGCCCCGGAGTTGAACGAGGTCATCGCGGTATCTCCTCACACAAAGCAGGTGACGGCCTCAGGCGGAGGCTCTTGTTATTGCCAGCGTTCTCACGTGGGAGACGGGCTTTGTAATCACAGAGCAATTGCCATGCCTAAAGTTGAATGAGCATTCAATAACTCCTGAAAACGACGTCGCGATGCGTCTATATAAGCCGCGCGCAATGTGCGGGTTATCAAGGTCGGATCGGTCGTGGGAGGCCCTGGCCCGGTGGCTGTGAGCAAATCGGTAGCACTTGTGGGAACGGCGAGAAACGTCCCGGGAAAAGAGTGTCACCGCAGGCACGGTCGGGCGTTGACCAGGGGATGGTGAAAAACCTGACCGTTGAAGGCTTCAACGTACCTGTTTGCGACGCGCCAAAAGGTAGCGCGGGGGTGGGTAGGTGGTCGATTTATGCGCAGTGGGTTGGGAACCGGCGGTGAGTGATCCGACCCCATCGCGATCCGACTTGCTCGCGATGGACTGCGCAGCAGTCCCGTCGTTAAGACCTCAGCACTCCACCGCGCTGACCGCCAACCCGCCGCGGGAGGTCTCCTTGTATTTGTCGTGCATGTCGGCGCCGGTATCGCGCATGGTGCGGATCACCCGGTCCAGGGAAATGAAATGCTGGCCGTCGCCACGCAGGGCCATCTGGGCGGCGTTGATGGCTTTCACCGCGGCAATCGCGTTGCGCTCGATGCACGGCACCTGCACCAGGCCGCCAACCGGGTCGCAGGTCAGGCCGAGGTTGTGCTCCAGGCCGATTTCCGCAGCGTTGCACAGCTGTTCCGGGGTCGCCCCGAGAATCTCCGCCAGCCCGGCCGCGGCCATGGCGCAGGCGGAGCCCACCTCGCCCTGGCAACCGACCTCGGCGCCGGAGATCGAAGCGTTCTTCTTGCACAGAATGCCCACTGCCGCCGCGCCGAGGAAAAAGTCCACCACGTTGGCGTCGGTGACGTCTTCGCTGAAGCGCATGAAGTAATGCAGCACCGCCGGAATGATCCCCGCCGCGCCATTGGTCGGCGCCGTCACCATGCGCCCGCCGGCGGCGTTCTCTTCATTGACCGCCAGGGCGTAGAGGTTGACCCACTCCATGGCGCTCAGGGTCGAGCCGATCACATTGGGTTTGTTCAACTCCTGCAGGCTGCGGTGCAGCTTGGCGGCCCGGCGTCGCACGTTCAGCCCGCCCGGCAGGATGCCTTCATGTTTCAAGCCATGCTCGACGCAGTCCTGCATGGCCTGCCAAAGCTTCATCAGGCCACTGCGGATTTCCTCTTCCGAACGCCAGACCTTCTCGTTGGCCATCATCAGTTCGGCCACCCGCAGGTTGTGCTGGCGGCACAGGCTCAGCAGCTCCACGGCGCTGGAAAAGTCGTAAGGCAGTTCGGTCCGGTCCAGGTCCGCCACGCCGCTGCCGGCCTGGGCCTCGTCGACGACAAAACCGCCGCCCACGGAATAGTAGGTATCGCGGTGCAGCTCCCCCGGCTCGCCTTCGGCCACCAGGGTCATGGCGTTGGGATGGAACGGCAGGTTCTCGTCGAGCAGCAGCATGTCCCGCGCCCAGACAAAAGAGACAGGCAAGCGGTTGTCCAGCAGCAGGGTGTCGGTTTCCCGCAGGGTCTGGATGCGACTGCCGATCTGCGACGGATCGATCGCATCCGGCCATTCGCCCATCAGGCCCATGATCACCGCATTGTCGCTGCCGTGGCCGACGCCGGTGGCCGACAGCGAACCGTACAGCCGTACCTCGACACGACGCACCTGCTCGAGCAGGTTCTTTTCCCGCAGTGCCTGGACGAACAGCGCCGCGGCGCGCATGGGCCCGACGGTGTGCGAACTGGAGGGACCGATGCCGATTTTGAACAGGTCGAAAACGCTGATAGCCATTGCTGCGAACTCCTCGATGAGCATATGCCGGGCGCCGAAAACGCCCGGTGGCGAAGCTGCTACGCTCAAGCAGTAGTCCGCCGAGATACGCGCATCATCAGGCTTTTGCAGTGTCGTTCGACGTCTCACACCGACCCACTCATGCCCACTAACGCCGTAGTCCGCCGACCTCGGATTTTGGCCGTTTTTTTACGGCTCAGAGGGGCAAAAAGTGCTGAAAAAAGCTGTAAACGACCTCACCGACACTGGATGCGACCCTGCCTGTACTGGATACGACGCACCCTGTATGCGTCAGATTTTCACTGGTACATGATCGGTCTCGACTCGATTGCAAGGCACTGTGGTAGAGCTGTCCCACAAGCCCCAACCGCAATACTTATAAGTGCGGTCACCTACGCCGCCAGAAAACACCCAGGAGTCCACCCCATGAAAGGTTCCCCGTCGTTGTTGTTGGCCGCCATGCTGAGTCTGCCGCTTCTGGCGCACGCCGCAGAACCGGCGCAATGCAGCACCGTAAACTTCTCCGATGTCGGCTGGACCGACATCACCGTCACCACCGCGACCACCAGCGTTGTCCTCGACGCACTGGGCTACAAGACCAAGACCACGATGATTTCCGTGCCGGTGACCTACAAGTCCCTGGCCGACGGCAAGAACATGGACGTGTTCCTCGGCAACTGGATGCCGACCATGGAAAACGACATCAAGGCCTACCGCGATGCCGGCACCGTCGAGACCCTGCGCGCCAACCTGGAAAACGCCAAGTACACCCTGGCCGTACCGGAAGAGCTGTACAACAAGGGCCTGAAGGATTTCGCCGACATCGCCAAGTTCAAGAAGGAACTGGACGGCAAGATCTACGGCATCGAGCCAGGCAACGACGGCAACCGCCTGATCCAGAGCATGATCGACAAGAACGCCTTCGGCCTGAAGGACGCTGGCTTCAAGGTGGTCGAGTCCAGCGAGGCCGGCATGCTCTCGCAAGTCGATCGCGCACAGCGGCGCAGCACCGCGGTGGTGTTCCTGGGCTGGGAACCGCACCCGATGAACACCCGCTTCAAGATGAAATACCTGACCGGCGGCGACGAGTACTTCGGTCCGAACTTCGGCCAGGCGACCATCTACACCAATACCCGCAAGGGCTACACCCAGGAATGCAGCAACGTGGGGCAGCTGCTGAAGAACCTGGTGTTCACCTTGAATATGGAAAGCACCCTGATGGGCAACGTCCTGGACGACAAGATGAAGCCTGAGGCCGCCGCCAAGGCCTGGCTGAAGAAAAACCCCGAGGTACTCGATACCTGGCTCGCTGGCGTGACCACCATTGACGGAAAACCTGGCCTGGAAGCCGTGAAAGCCAAGCTTGCGCAGTAATCGTTATATGCCGGGCGGGTTCGCCCGCCCGGGCTGTTTATTCCTTGCATGCGGACGTTCAATACCATGCTCACTGATCAGAAAATCCCTTTAGGCCAGTACATCGCTGCCTTCGTCGAATGGTTGACGCAAAACGGCGCCAGCACCTTCGATGCGATCGCATCGACCCTGGAAACGATGATCCACGGCGTGACGTTTGCGCTGACCTGGTTCAACCCGCTGGCGTTGATCGGCCTGATCGCCCTGCTGGCGCATGTCATTCAACGCAAATGGGGCCTGACGGCCTTTGTCGTGCTGTCCTTTCTGCTGATTCTCAACCTGGGCTACTGGCAGGAAACCATGGAGACCCTGGCCCAGGTGATGTTCGCCACCCTGGTCTGCGTGCTCATTGGCGTGCCGTTGGGCATCGTCGCCGCGCATAAGCCGATGTTCTACACCATGATGCGTCCGGTGCTCGATCTGATGCAGACCGTACCGACCTTCGTTTACCTCATTCCTACCCTGACCCTGTTCGGTCTGGGTGTGGTACCCGGGCTGATTTCCACGGTGGTGTTCGCGATTGCCGCGCCGATCCGCCTGACCTACCTGGGCATCCGCGATGTACCACAAGAGTTGATGGACGCCGGCAAGGCCTTCGGCTGTTCCCGCCGTCAACTGTTGTCGCGTATCGAACTGCCCCACGCCATGCCGAGCATCGCCGCCGGTATCACCCAGTGCATCATGCTGTCGTTGTCGATGGTGGTGATCGCGGCCCTGGTGGGCGCCGATGGCCTGGGCAAACCCGTGGTCAACGCACTGAACACCGCCGATATCGCCCTGGGCTTCGAGGCTGGCCTGGCAATCGTACTGCTGGCGATCATGCTCGACCGTATCTGCAAACAACCCGAAGGCAAAGTAGGGGGTGACGCATGAGCATAATCCGCTTCGATAACGTCGACGTTATCTTCTCCAAGGACCCACGCGAGGCGCTCAGGCTGCTGGACCAGGGCCTGACCCGCAACGAGATCCTGAAAAAGACCGGCCAGATCGTCGGCGTGGAAAAAGCCAGCCTGGACATCGAGAAAGGCGAAATCTGCGTGCTGATGGGCCTCTCCGGCTCCGGCAAGTCCAGCCTGCTGCGCTGCATCAACGGCCTCAACACCGTCAGCCGCGGCAAGCTGTTCGTCGAGCATGACGGCCGGCAGATCGACATCGCCTCCTGCACCCCGGCGGAACTGAAAATGATGCGCACCAAGCGCATCGCCATGGTGTTCCAGAAGTTCGCCCTGATGCCCTGGCTGACCGTGCGCGAGAACATCAGCTTCGGTCTGGAAATGCAGGGCCGTCCGGAAAAGGAACGGCGCAAGCTGGTGGACGAGAAACTCGAGCTGGTGGGCCTGACCCAGTGGCGCAACAAGAAGCCCGACGAACTCTCCGGCGGCATGCAGCAACGGGTCGGCCTGGCCCGCGCCCTGGCGATGGACGCCGACATCCTGCTGATGGACGAACCCTTCTCGGCCCTCGACCCGCTGATCCGCCAGGGCCTGCAGGACGAGCTGCTGGAACTGCAACGCAAGCTGAGCAAGACCATCGTGTTCGTCAGCCACGACCTCGATGAAGCCCTGAAGCTGGGCAGCCGCATCGCCATCATGAAAGACGGCCGGATCATCCAGTACAGCAAGCCGGAAGAGATCGTGCTGAACCCGGCGGACGACTATGTGCGCACCTTCGTCGCCCATACCAACCCGCTCAACGTGCTCTGCGGCCGCAGCCTGATGCGCACCCTGGACAACTGCAAGCGCATCAACGGCTCCGTGTGCCTGGACCCGGGCGGCGACTCCTGGCTGGACCTAGCCGAAGGCAACACCATCAAGGGCGCGCGCCAGAACGGCGCCAGCCTCGACCTGCAGAACTGGATTCCGGGCCAGGCGGTGGAAGGCCTGGGCCGCAAGCCGACCCTGGTGGACTCCAATATCGGCATGCGCGACGCGCTGCAGATCCGCTACCAGACCGGCAACAAGCTGGTGCTGCACGACAACAACAAGGTGGTGGGAATTCTCGGCGACAGCGAGCTCTACCACGCACTGCTCGGCAAGAACCTGGGCTGACAGCGACACAGAAACGAAAACGCCGCGACACGAGTCGCGGCGTTTTTGTTTTAGCGGGAATGGATGCTGGCAAATCGCACGTTGCAGGAGCGAGCTTGCTCGCGGGGCGCTGTAACTGATCACCGCGCTGCTTGCATCGCCAGCAAGCTAGCTTCTACAGGAAGCAGGCGATCCCTGTAGCCGCTGCCGCAGGCTGCGAAAAGGCCCGGAGGGCTTTCCTGGCCCTCGACAGCAACATCCCCTTTGGGGCTTGATCGCAACCTGCGGCAGCGGCCGCTACAACACGACGCGGGCCCGGCGAACCGGGCCCGCGTCTGCTTCAGGTCTTAGCTGTAAACCCGGCCCAGGAGCTGGCGATGGCTTTCGAACTGATCGAGCACATCACGGGTGATCTGCTCCTGGGTGAAGCCCATCAGGTCGTATTCCTGGCTGCCGTTGTGCAGGTAGACCTCGGCGCGGTAGTAGCGCGCACGCTCTTCCGGCACATCGGCCGATTCGCTCGGCGCCGCCAGGTAACCGTCCAGGCTCACTTCATAGACGAAAGGGTTGCCCTCTTCCATCTCGATCCGCACGCCGATGCAGCGCTTGGACTTGCCGAGCAGGGTCTGCACATCCAGGCCCTGGCCACGCAGTTGGGCCGCAGCTTCTTCCAGGGCAGGCGTGACGTGCTTGTCCATGAAACGCTGGACCACTGCCTGGGTCGGCTGCAGGTCCAGCTGGGTCAGGCGCTCGCTGAAACCACGACGGCCACGGGCCGCCAGCTCCGCCTGTTCCTGTTCGATCTGGGTGTCCTGGCGCATGGCCTTGTGCAGGCCGAACATGAAGCACACCAGCACCACCGAGAACGGCAGGCCAGCCAGCACCACCATGGTCTGCATGGCTTCGAAGTTACCGGCGAACAGCAGGCCGATGGTCACCAGGGTGATCACCGCCGACCAGAAGATCCGCAGCCAGTGCGGGGCATCTTCGTCGACATTGCCGCCCTTGCAGGACAGGTTGGCCATCATCACCGCGCCGGAGTCGGCCGGGGTCAGGAACAGCACGAAACCGACGAAAATCGAAACACCGATGACAATCTTCGACGCCGGGTAGTGGTCCAGCAACTGGTAGATCGCCATGGACGGCTGTTCCAGCGCGGTCTTGCCGAGTTCCACCGCGCCCTGGTTCATCACCAGGTCCAGGGCCGAGTTACCGAACACCGACAGCCAGGCCAGAGTGAAGCCCAGCGGGATCAGCAGCACGCCCGCCACCAGCTCGCGCACGGTACGGCCACGGGAAATACGGGCGATGAACATACCTACGAATGGCGCCCAGGAAATCCACCAGGCCCAGTAGAACAGGGTCCACAGGCCCAGCCAGCGGTCGGACTTGGCGCTGTCGCCTTCATACACATAGAGGTCGAAGGTCTTGAGCACCACACCGTTGAGGTAGTCGCCGATGTTCTGCACGAAACCGTTGAGCAGGTGCAGGGTCGGGCCGAACAGCAGCACGAAGATCAGCAGGCCGCTGAACAGCACGATGTTCAGGTTGGACAGACGGCGGATACCGTTTTCCACACCGGACACCGCGGCGATGGTGGCCACGGTGCTCATGACGATGATCACGATCAGCAGGTTGGTGTTGCTGTGCTCCATGCCGAACAGGTTTTCCAGGCCGGAAGACACCTGCATCGAGCCGATGCCCAGGTTGGTCACCAGGCCCAGCAGGGTCACGAACATGCCGAAACCGTCCACCGCGTGACCGGCCGCGCCCTTGACCCAGCGCTCGCCCACCAGCGGGTACAGCGCCGAACGCAGGGCCAGCGGCTGGTTGTGACGGTAGGCGAAGTAGGCCACGGCCAGGCCGACCAGGGCATAGATCGCCCAGCCGTGCAGGCCCCAGTGCAGGAACGTCAGCTGCAGCGCCTGGCGCGCGGCCTGGTTGCTGCCCGGTACGCCTTCAGGCGGGTTGAAGAAGTGGTCCAGCGGCTCGGACGCACCGAAGTACAGCAGCGAGATACCGATACCGGACGAGAACAGCATGCCGGCCCAGGCGCCATAGCTGAAGTCCGGGGTGTCTTGCTTGGTCCCCAGCTTGAGCTTGCCGTAGGAGGAAAACGCCAGCCCGACGACGAATACCAGGTAGGCGGCGATCACCACCATGTAGTACCAGCCGAAGCTACGGGACAACCAGGCCTGGGCAATGCCGAGCAATCTGCCGGCCTCTTGCGGGGCGGCGATCAGAATGGCGGTCAACAGCAGGATCAGCGCGGTCGAGGTGTAGAACACCCAACCGTTGACCCGCACCTTCTCCGGTGGGGTCTTTATTAGCGAGGCAGAACTCATGGCACAGATGCTCCAGGCAGTGCGAGAGAAGAACACAAGGCATGCACCACCCGACCAATCGGTTTGTTGGCAGCCAACTGACGGGTGATATAAAGACACCCCGAAAAAAGCCCGAACCTGCGGCAACTGCGTTGAGAACCAGCGTTGAAGGCCCTGTGCAAACGTGCAGTTCGTCACCTGGCCTTAAGCGTCTTGCCCATTCAACACGTCCGTCCTCGTTGGTTCACGCCATGCCCCGCTTGGGTTTCAGGCTTTTTCGGAGGTCGCTTTTCCGCCATCTACAAGCAGGAAGGACCTGGCAGCAGCGACGATTTGTCGCAGATCTTATTCTTTGTTGATTGAACGTTCAATCAAAACAAAATAGACTGGCCCTCACGCCGGTAGCCGTTTTGCGACTGCCCGCAGGCCTAAGGAGATGAGCAAGATGCCCAAGGTCGGTATGCAACCCATACGCCGCCAGCAGTTGATCGAAGCCACGTTGCAGGCGGTCGACCAAGTCGGGATGGGGGACGCCAGCATTGCGCTGATCGCCCGTTTGGCAGGTGTCTCGAACGGCATCATCAGTCACTACTTTCAGGACAAGAACGGCCTGATCGCAGCGACGATGGGTTACATCATGAGCATGCTCAACGAAGGCGTCAGAACACGCCGCCAGGCCCTGACGGACGACAGCCCGCGCGCTCACCTGAAAGTGATCATCGAGGGCAACTTCGATGCCAGCCAGGTGAACGGCCCGGCAATGAAAACCTGGTTGGCCTTCTGGGCTTCCAGCATGCACCAGCCCGATTTGCACAGGTTGCAGCGGATCAACGACCACCGCTTGTATTCCAACCTGTGTTGCCAGTTCCGCCGCGTCCTGCCGCTCTACCATGCGCGCAAGGCAGCCCGCGGCCTGGCGGCTTTGATCGATGGCTTGTGGCTGCGTGGCGCCCTGTCGGGTGATGCATTCGACACCGACCAGGCGATACGGATTGCTTACGAATACATGGATCTGCAACTGGCTAAGCAGGAGCGCCCCGGCACGAATGCATAGCCAGCAACATTAATAACTACGTGGCTGAAAACGTAGCGAGCAAAGACTTCAGGGCAGCGTGATGCATGTCTGTCCGGGCTTGGCCCGCTGTCGTTATCAACCCGCCACACTTATGCACTTGCGAGGACTTTATGGCCCGTTTCGAACTGCAAAAACTCTACATTGACGGCGGCTACACCGACGCCGGCAGCGACGCCACCTTCGACGCCATCAACCCGGCCAACGGTGAAGTTCTCGCGCAAGTGCAACGTGCGACCAAGGAAGACGTCGAGCGCGCCGTGGTCAGCGCCGAAAAAGGCCAGAAGATCTGGGCCGCCATGACCGCCATGGAGCGTTCGCGCATCCTGCGTCGCGCCGTGGAAATCCTCCGTGAGCGCAACGACGAACTGGCTGCCCTGGAAACCCTGGACACCGGCAAGGCCTACTCCGAAACCAAGTATGTCGACATCGTCACCGGCGCCGATGTGCTGGAATACTACGCTGGCCTGGTACCGGCCATCGAAGGCGAGCAGATCCCGCTGCGCACCACTTCCTTCGTCTACACCCGTCGCGAGCCGCTGGGCATCGTGGCCGGTATCGGCGCGTGGAACTACCCGATCCAGATCGCCCTGTGGAAGTCCGCTCCAGCCCTGGCGGCCGGTAACGCGATGATCTTCAAGCCAAGCGAAGTCACCTCGCTGACCACCCTGAAACTGGCCGAAATCTACACCGAAGCCGGCGTTCCGGCGGGCGTGTTCAACGTCCTGACCGGCAGCGGCCGCGAAGTCGGCACCTGGCTGACCGAACACCCGCGCATCGAGAAAGTCTCCTTCACCGGCGGCACCGACACCGGCAAGAAGGTCATGGCCAGCGCTTCCAGCTCCTCGCTGAAAGACGTGACCATGGAACTGGGCGGCAAGTCGCCGCTGATCATCTGCGACGACGCCGACCTGGATCGCGCCGCCGACACCGCGATGATGGCCAACTTCTACAGCTCCGGCCAGGTCTGCACCAACGGCACCCGCGTATTCGTGCCGAGCCATATGAAAGCCGCCTTCGAAGCCAAGATCGTCGAGCGCGTAGCGCGCATTCGCGTCGGCAACCCGGAAGACGAAAACACCAACTTCGGCCCGCTGGTCAGCTTCGCCCACATGGAAAGCGTGCTGGGCTACATCGCCAAGGGCAAGGCAGAAGGCGCACGCCTGCTGTGCGGCGGCGAGCGCATGACCGAGGGTGAATTCGCCAAGGGCGCCTTCGTCGCGCCGACCGTGTTCACCGACTGCACCGACGAGATGACCATCGTGCGCGAAGAAATCTTCGGCCCGGTGATGAGCATCCTGACCTACGAAACCGAAGAAGAAGTGATCCGTCGCGCCAACGACACCGATTTCGGCCTGGCCGCCGGTGTGGTGACCCGCGACCTGAACCGCGCGCACCGCGTGATTCATCAGCTCGAAGCCGGTATCTGCTGGATCAACGCCTGGGGCGAATCCGACGCCAAGATGCCGGTGGGCGGCTACAAGCAGTCGGGTGTCGGCCGTGAGAACGGCATCAGTTCGCTGAACAACTTCACCCGCATCAAATCGGTACAGGTCGAGCTGGGCGACTACGCCTCCGTGTTCTAAGGCGAAATTCGCTTTGCCTGCGAGGCCGTCTTCGCGGGCAAGCCTCGCTCCTACAAGGACAGCGCATGACCTGTAGGAGCGAGGCTCGCCCGCGATCGAGTGCGCAGCACGCGCAACGGCCAGACCTGACCAACTTCAAAGAGGGTGCATTCAATGTCCCAAGAATACGATTACATCATCGTCGGTGCCGGCTCCGCCGGTAACACCCTGGCGACCCGCCTGACCGAAGACGCAGGCGTCACCGTGCTGCTGCTCGAAGCCGGCGGCCCGGACTACCGTTTCGACTTCCGTACCCAGATGCCGGCTGCCCTGGCGTTCCCGCTGCAAGGCCGTCGCTACAACTGGGCCTACGAAACCGATCCAGAGCCGTACATGGACGGCCGCCGGATGGAATGCGGTCGCGGCAAGGGCCTGGGCGGCTCCTCGCTGATCAACGGCATGTGCTACATCCGCGGCAACGCCATGGACTACGACGGCTGGGCAAAACTGCCGGGGCTGGAAGACTGGACCTATCTGGACTGCCTGCCGTATTTCCGCAAGGCGGAAACCCGTGACATCGGCCCGAACGACTACCACGGCGGCGAAGGCCCGGTCAGCGTGACCACGCCGAAAGCTGGCAACAACCCGCTGTTCCACGCCATGGTCGAAGCCGGCGTGCAAGCCGGTTACCCGCGCACCGAAGACTTGAACGGCTACCAGCAGGAAGGCTTCGGTCCGATGGACCGTACCGTGACGCCTAAAGGCCGTCGCTCCAGCACCGCTCGCGGCTACCTGGACACTGCGAAGAAGCGTTCGACCCTGAACATCGTCACCCACGCCCTGACCGACAAGATCCTGTTCGAAGGCAAGCGTGCCGTGGGCGTGCGTTACCTGGTCGGCTCCACCGAGGAGCGCGTCGAAGCCCGTGCCCGCAAGGAAGTGCTGGTGTGCAGCGGCGCAATCGCTTCGCCGCAACTGCTGCAACGTTCCGGCGTCGGCCCGCGCGCCCTGCTGGAAAGCCTGGACATCCCGGTGGTCCACGACCTGCCGGGCGTGGGCGAGAACCTGCAGGACCACCTGGAGCTGTACCTGCAGTACGCCTGCACCCAGCCGGTCTCGCTGTACCCGTCGCTGCTCTGGTACAACCAGCCGGCCATCGGTGCCCAGTGGCTGTTCAACGGCACCGGCATCGGCGCCAGCAACCAGTTCGAAGCCGGCGGTTTCATCCGTACCCGTCCGGAATTCGAATGGCCGAACATCCAGTACCACTTCCTGCCGGTGGCGATTAACTACAACGGCAGCAACGGCGTGCAAGAGCACGGCTTCCAGGCGCACATGGGCTCCATGCGTTCGCCAAGCCGCGGCCGGATCCAGGTCAAGTCCAAGGACCCGCGCCAGCACCCGAGCATTCTGTTCAACTACATGGCCACCGAGCAGGACTGGCAGGAATTCCGCGACGGCATCCGCCTGACCCGGGAAATCATGCAACAGCCAGCGCTGGATGCCTTCCGTGGCCGCGAAATCAGCCCGGGCATCGAGGTGCAAACCGACGCAGAACTGGACAAGTTCATCCGCGAGCACGCCGAAACCGCGTTCCACCCATCCTGCTCGTGCAAGATGGGCACCGACGACATGGCGGTAGTCGATGGCCAGGGTCGCGTGCACGGCATGCAAGGCCTGCGAGTGGTCGACGCCTCGATCATGCCGATCATCACCACCGGTAACCTGAACGCGCCGACGATCATGATGGCCGAGAAAATCGCCGACAAGATCCGTGGCCGTCAGCCGCTGCCGCGCAGCAAGGCCGCTTACTACGTGGCGGGCGAAGCCCCGGTACGTGGCAAGCCGGTCCGTGAAGTGAGCGCTACCGCGCAGTAACTTCCAACGGCGCCGATCGCAACGATCGGCGCCGTTTTGCCATAAGGCAGGCTGGACCCCGTCAATCAGCCGGCTGCCGAATCACAGCCCCTGGCTGCCACTACAGTTCTCCAACATTTCCATCCCCCGCCCCGCTTGATACCAGCCATCGCGCAGGCCTAATCTAGGCGCTCGCCACTATTCCCCAAGACCTTTTCGACCTCGCTGCAATGCCCTTCGGGCGTTATCGCGAGCCAGCCCGCTCCCATAGAAAACCCTGGCCCGAAGCTACGTCGTTCACATGGAGGTTCCTCGCATGTTCGATTTCCACCCCCAGCTCAAGCAGCGCTTCGCTGCCTTGCGCACGGGCGCCGAATTCTTTTCCCTGCGCTACGTGCGCGAGTCCGGGCAGTACCTGTCGGTGCGCAAGAACGTGGCCGAGCCACCGAGCCTGAGCCGCGACGAAGGCGCGATGCTCACCGTGCGGGTCAATGGCGTCGAGGCTTACGCCGCGACCAACGACCTGTCGCAACAGGGCCTGCAGACCGCCCTGCAACGGGCCGAACAGCAAGCCCGGCTGATTGCCGCCCACGCCCTGCTCGACCTGCGCGAGCAACCGGTGTCCAGCGACCGCGCCGACTACCTGTCCCCCGATCTCGAGCAGCCGTTTCCGTCCCTGAGCGACTGCTACCAGCTGCTCGGCGATGAGTCCGCGGCCGTGCCCCGGGACGAGCGCCTGGTGAACTGGCAGGCCAGCCTCGGCATCGCCCATGTCGAGCAGATCTACCTCAACAGCGCCGGCGCCGAACTGCGCCAGGCCCAGCGCTTCGTCTACCCGGGCATCGACGTCACCGCCTACGACGGCAACGACAGCCAGACCCGCAGCCTGGGCCGCGAGAACTTCGGCCAGCAGGGCGGCGCCGACGTGATCGGCCGCTGCGGGCTGATCGGCGCCGGGCCAAAGATCGCCGACCAGGCCCTGCAACTGCTGCTGGCGCCCAATACGCCGCAAGGCCCGCGCGACCTGCTGCTGATGCCGGACCAGATGATCCTGCAGATCCACGAATCCATCGGCCACCCCCTGGAGCTGGACCGCATCCTCGGCGACGAACGCAACTACGCCGGCACCAGCTTTGTGAAGCCCCACGACTTCGGCAACCTGCAATACGGCTCCGGCCTGCTCAACGTGACCTTCGACCCGGACATTCCCGAGCAACTGGCCAGCTACCGCCATGACGACGACGGCAGCGCCGCCAGCAAGCAGTTCCTGATCAAGCAGGGCCTGCTGCTGCGTCCGCTGGGCGGCGCGCTCTCGCAATTCCGTGCCGGCCTCGACGGCGTGGCCAACAGCCGCGCCTGCAGTTGGAACCGCCCGCCCATCGACCGCATGGCCAACCTCAATATCGAGCCCGGCGACCAGTCTCTGACGCAACTGATCGGCGGCATCGAGCACGGCATCCTGATGTCCACCAACCGCTCCTGGTCCATCGACGATGCGCGCAACAAGTTCCAGTTCGGTTGCGAATGGGGCCAGTTGATCGAGAACGGCGAACTCAAGGGCGTGGTGAAAAACCCGAACTACCGGGGGATTTCTGCGCAGTTCTGGAAAAACCTCAGCGCCGTCGGCGACGCCAGCACCTTCAAGGTCCTGGGCACGCCGAACTGCGGCAAGGGCGAGCCGAACCAGGTGATCCGCGTCGGCCATGCCTCGCCAGCCTGCGTGTTCAGCCATGTCGATGTATTTGGAGGAGACGTCTGATGAGTACGTCCATGAATCAGGCCGAGCAGTTCAAGACACTGGTGCAGTGGCTGCGCGACGCCGTGCGCGAACCCGAGCAGTTCACCTTAAGCTACGCCGCCGAGTCGTCGCAGTTCATCCGTTTCAACCACGCCAAGGTGCGCCAGGCCGGGCACGTGCAGCAGGCCAGCCTCGGCTTCAAGCTGATCGACGACGGGCGCCATGCCGACCTCAGCATCACCCTGGCCGGCGACCCGCAGGTCGACCTCCAGCGCCTGGCCGAAGGCCTGCAACAGCTGCGCGAAACCCTGCCGCTGCTGCCCCGGGACCCGTACCTGCTGCTCAACCACGACGCCTGGAATAACCACAACGTGCAGGACCACCCACTGCCAAGCAGCGAGCAAGTGGTGGCCGAAATCGGCCTGGCCGCCGCCGGGCTGGACCTGGTGGGTTTCTATGCGGCAGGCCCGATCAGCCGCGGTTTTGCCAGCTCCTCGGGAGCCTTTGGCTGGCATCAGGCCAACAGCTTCAACTTCGACTTCAGCCTGTTCCACGAGAACGGCCAGGCGGTGAAGGCCAGCTACGCCGGGCACCAATGGAGCAGCGCAGGTTTTGCCCAGCGCTTCCAGCAGGCCAAAGAGCAACTGATGTTTCTCGGCCGGCCGCTGCGCACCCTGGCGCCCGGGCACTATCGCGCCTACCTGGCGCCAGCGGCCCTGGAGGAAATCATGGGCATGCTGAGCTGGGGCGGTTTTTCCGCGCAGTCCATCGCCAGCAAGCACAGCCCGCTGCAGAAGCTCTATGCCGGCGATGCCAACCTGAGCCCCCTGGTGTCGCTGGACGAGCAGGTCAGCGGCTCGTTGAGTCCGGCCTTCTCCGACGAGGGTTACCCACGCAGCGACCTGTCGCTGATCGCCGGCGGCGGCGCCCGGGAACAGCTGGTCAACTCGCGCAGCGCCGCCGAGTACAGCCTGGCCGCCAACGGCGCCAGCAGCGGCGAGTACCCCACGGCCTTGAACATGGCGCCCGGGCAGTTGGCGCAGCAGGACATCCTCAAGCAACTGGGCACCGGCCTGTACATCAGCAACCTGTGGTACCTGAACTACTCGGACCAGGCTGCAGCGCGCCTGACCGGCATGACCCGCTTCGCCACCTTCTGGGTGGAGAACGGCGAGATCCAGGCCCCGGTCAGCACCATGCGTTTCGACGACAGCGTCTACAGCCTGCTGGGTTCGCACCTGGAAGGCCTGACCCGGGAGCGCGAGCTGCTCCTCTCGGCCAGCACCTACAGCCAGCGCCAGACCGCTTCGGCGCAACTGCCGGGGGCGCTGGTGAGCCGGCTGACGCTGACGTTGTAATCGCTGTCGCAGACACGCCTCGTCTCCTTTGCAGGAGCGAGGCTTGCCCGCGTAAAGGTACAGGCGCCGCCGGTGACGGCTCACGATAGCGGCATGTCTTGGGTATCGATGTCGAATGTCACGCCGCAATCGCGATCCGGATTGCCCGTGATGAGGTTGTAGAGGCAAGCATTCATAACGAGAAAGAGATCCCATGCCCAACCGTGCCGAGCTTGACGCCACCACCGCCCGCTGGCTGCCCTGGGTGGTGGCCATCGCCTTTTTCATGCAATCCCTCGACGGGACCATCCTCAACACCGCCCTGCCGGCCATGGCCCGCGACCTGGCGGAAGACCCATTGCGCATGCAGGGCGTGGTCATCGCCTACATGCTCACCGTGGCCCTGCTGATCCCGGCCTCGGGCTGGATCGCCGACCGCTTCGGCACCCGCAAGATCTTCTTCGGCGCCATCCTGCTGTTCAGCATCGGCTCCTTGCTGTGCGCCCTGTCCAACTCCCTGAGCCTGCTGGTCGGCGCCCGGGTGATCCAGGGCCTGGGCGGTGCGCTGATGCTGCCGGTCGGCCGGCTGGTGGTGCTGCGCGCCTATCCGCGCTCGGAACTGGTGCGGATCATGGGCTTCATCACCATCCCCGGGCTGCTCGGCCCGCTGATCGGCCCGACCATGGGCGGCTGGATGGTGCAGTACCTGACCTGGCACTGGATCTTCCTGATCAACCTGCCGGTGGGCGTCCTCGGCTGCTATGCCGTCTGGCGCTTCATTCCCGACCTGCGCGGCAGCGAGCGCACGCGCTTCGACGGCCTGGGCTTTGTGCTATTCGGCGCGGCGATGGTGCTGATCACCATTGCCATGGAAGGCCTGGGGGAACTGCACCTGCCGCACCTGCGGGTGATGTTGCTGCTGTTCGGCGGCCTGGCGTGCCTGGCGGCCTACTGGCTGCGGGCCGGGCATGTCGACAATCCGCTGTTCGCGCCGTCGCTGTTCAAGGTGCGGACCTTTGCCGTGGGCATTCTCGGCAACCTGTTCGCCCGCCTCGGCAGCGGCGCCCTGCCGTTTCTGGTGCCGCTGCTGCTGCAAGTCGCCCTCGGCTATTCGCCATCCCAGGCCGGGATGAGCATGCTGCCGCTGGCGGCCGCGGCGATGCTCGCCAAGTCCGTCGCCCGCTCGCTGATCGAACGCCTGGGCTACCGCATCATCCTCACCGGCAACACCCTGGCGCTGGGGATCATGCTGGCCAGCATGGGCCTGATCACGGAACACACGCCCTACCCGCTGCTGCTGGGCATGCTGGCGGTGCTGGGGGCGATCAACTCGCTGCAGTTCACGGCGATGAATACCGTGACCCTGATCGACCTCGACGACGCGGCCGCCAGCAGCGGCAACAGCCTGCTGTCGGTGGTGGCACAACTGTCCCTGAGCCTGGGGGTGGCCTGCGCTGGCGCGCTGCTCGGCGGCTTTACCGCCGAAGTGGGCAACGACGGCGTGAACACCGTGCTCGGCGCCTTCCAGCTGACCTTCCTCACGGTGGGGATCATGGCGATGCTGGCGGCGGCGATCTTCCTGCAGCTGTCGCCCAGGGACGGCCGGCGGGCGCAGAAGGTCCAGGAGCATATCGAGCACTGACGTCACAACGCCTTCCTACATGGGACGGCGAGGTTTCTGGCTACTTTTCGTCCAGAAACTACGGGTAAAGGGAGCGGGACTGATACACTGCGCGACATTTTGTTTTGCAGGCCCGTCCCGTGACCACCATCGCCACCGCTTTTAATACTTTGCCGCTGTCCGCCGCCATGCTGGCTAACCTCGACTCTCTCGGTTATGCCCTGATGACGCCGGTGCAGGCGCAAAGCTTGCCGGTGATCCTCAAGGGGATGGACCTGATCGCCCAGGCCAAGACCGGCAGCGGCAAGACCGCCGCGTTCGGCATCGGCCTGCTGAAACCGATCAACCCGCGCTACTTCGGCTGCCAGGCCCTGGTGATCTGCCCGACCCGTGAGTTGGCCGACCAGGTGGCCAAGGAAATCCGCCGCCTGGCCCGCGGCGAAGACAACATCAAGGTCCTGACCCTGTGCGGCGGCGTGTCCTTCGGCCCGCAGATCGCCTCCCTGGAACACGGCGCGCACATCATCGTCGGCACCCCCGGCCGCCTGTCCCAGCACCTGCGCAAGGGCTCGCTGAAACTCGACGGCCTCAACACCCTGGTCCTCGACGAAGCCGACCGCATGCTGGACATGGGCTTCTACGACCCGATCGAAGAGATCATCGCCTACACCCCCGAGCGCCGGCAGACCCTGCTGTTCTCCGCCACCTACCCGGTGGGCATCAAGCAGCTTGCTTCCAAATTCATGCGTGACCCGCAGCAGGTGAAGGCTGACACCCTGCACACCGACAGCGATATCGAACAGCGCTTCTACGAAATCTCGCCGGAAGAACGCATCGACGCGGTGGTCAAGGTGCTCAACCATTTCCGTCCGCAATCCTGCGTGGCCTTCTGCTTCACCAAGCAACAGGTCCAGGACACTGTCGAGCGCCTGACCGCCAAGGGCATGTCCGCCGTGGGCCTGCATGGCGACCTGGAACAGCGCGACCGCGACCAGGTGCTGGCGATGTTCGCCAACCGCAGCACCTCGGTGCTGGTGGCCACCGATGTGGCCGCCCGCGGCCTGGACATCGACGCCCTGGACATGGTGATCAACGTCGAACTGGCGCGGGACTCGGAAATCCATGTCCACCGCGTCGGCCGCACCGGCCGCGCCGGCGAGAAGGGCCTGGCGATCAGCCTGGTGGCGCCGTCCGAAGCGCACCGCGCCCAGGCCATCGAGCAACTGCAGAAGGCGCCGTTGAACTGGGAACAGATCGACAGCCTGAAGCCCCAGGGCGGCGGTCCGCTGCTGCCGGCCATGAGCACCCTGTGCATCGCCGCCGGGCGCAAGGACAAAGTGCGTCCGGGCGACATCCTCGGTGCCCTGACCGGCGAGGCCGGCATTCCCGGGACCCAGGTCGGCAAGATCGCGATCTTCGATTTCCAAGCCTATGTCGCCGTGGACCGCGGCATCGCCAAGCAGGCCCTGCAACGCCTGAACAGCGGCAAGATCAAGGGCCGTTCGCTGCGCGTGCGCATCCTGTAACCCCACTGCTTGCCCCCTACTGAGGACACCGTTTTGCGCTCTACCGAAGTCGTGATCATTGGCGCTGGCGCCGCAGGTTTGATGTGCGCGCTGACCGCGGCGGGCCGTGACCGCCAGGTGCTGCTGCTGGACCACGCCAACAAGGCCGGCAAGAAGATCCTCATGTCCGGCGGTGGGCGCTGCAACTTCACCAATATGTACACCGAGCCCGGCAACTTCCTCTCGCAGAACCCGCACTTCTGCAAGTCGGCCCTGGCCCGCTACACCCAGTGGGATTTCATCGGCCTGGTGGCCAAGCACGGCGTGCCGTACCACGAGAAAAAACTCGGCCAGCTGTTCTGCGACAACAAGTCCAGCGACATCCTCGGCATGCTGCTCGACGAGTGCGACCAGGTTGGCGTACAGCTGCACCTGGACACCTCGATCCAGCAGATCGAGAAGCTCGACACCGGCTACCTGCTGGAAACCACCCTCGGCCAGGTCCGGTGCGAATCCCTGGTGATCGCCACCGGCGGCCTGTCGATCCCGACCCTGGGCGCCACCGGTTTCGGCTACCAGGTGGCCAAGCAGTTCGGCCATGAACTGCTGCCGACCCGCGCCGGCCTGGTGCCGTTCACCATCACCGACCAGCTCAAGGAGCTGTGCGGCGAGCTGTCCGGGACCTCGGTGGATTGCCTGGTGAGCTGCAACGACATGAGCTTCCGCGAGAACATCCTGTTTACCCACCGCGGCCTGAGCGGCCCGGCGATCCTGCAGATTTCCTCGTACTGGCAGCCTGGCGACACGGTCCAGATCAACCTGCTGCCGGACCACGACGTGCCGGGCTGGCTGCAACAGCAGCAGGCCGAGCGCCCCAACAGCGAGCTCAAGACCCTGCTCGGCGAGATCTTCACCAAGAAGATGGCGGGCCTGCTGGCCGACAGCTGGTTCGTCTCCAAGCCGATGAAGCAGTACACCCACGCCGAACTGGCGGAGATCGCCAGCAAGCTGGCGAGCTGGCAGCTGGTGCCCGCCGGCACCGAGGGTTATCGCACCGCCGAGGTGACCCTGGGCGGCGTCGACACCCGCGAGGTGTCGTCCAAGACCATGGAATCACTGAAGAGCCCGGGGCTGTATTTCATCGGCGAAGTGCTGGACGTCACCGGCCACCTGGGCGGCTTCAACTTCCAGTGGGCCTGGGCTTCCGGCTACGCGGCCGCGCAGTACGTCTGAGCCACCCGCTCCTACAGCACCAGCCAATACAGAGAGGGAACAGAATTTGCTGGCGGATGTGACGACCCCATTGCGCGGTCGTCAATACTGGCTCAATTTAGCGGCATCGCCCCGCAAGGCCTTCTCTCTTCATGTCATCGACCACCTTTCGCCAGTCCCTGCGGCGCCTCTGGGCGCTGGATAAATTCAGCTACAGCGTGCGGGTATTCATCGCCCTGACCGGCAGCATGGCGCTGTGCTGGTACCAGGATGAAATGACCCTGCTGATCCCCTTGTTCCTGGGGATCATCGCCAGCGCCCTGGCCGAGACCGACGACAGCTGGCAAGGCCGGCTCAACGCCCTGATCGTGACCCTGGCGTGCTTCAGCGTCGCCGCCCTGTCCGTCGAGCTGCTGTTCCCCTACCCCTGGATCTTCGTCATCGCCCTGGCGCTGGCCGGCTTTGGCCTGACCATGCTCGGCGCCCTGGGCGAACGTTATGGGGCGATTGCCTCGGCGACCCTGATCCTCTCGGTCTACACCATGATCGGCGTGGACCAGCGCGGCGGCGCGGTCACCGACTTCTGGCACGAACCGCTGCTGCTGGTGGCTGGCGCCGCCTGGTACGGCCTGCTGTCGGTGCTGTGGCAGGCGATGTTTTCCAACCAGCCGGTGCAACAGAGCCTGGCACGGCTGTTCCGCGAACTGGGGTATTACCTCAAGCTCAAATCGACGCTGCTCGAGCCGATCCGCCAGCTGGACGTGGAAGCCCGGCGCCTGGAACTGGCCCAGCAGAACGGCAAGGTGGTGGCGGCCCTGAACGCCGCCAAGGAGATCATCCTGCACCGGGTCGGCAACGGCCGGCCGGGCTCGAAAGTCAGCCGCTACCTGAAGCTGTACTTCCTCGCCCAGGACATCCACGAACGCGCCAGCTCCTCCCACTACCCCTACAACGCCCTGGCCGAGGCCTTCTTCCACAGCGACGTGCTGTTCCGTTGCCAGCGCCTGCTGCGCCAGCAAGGCAAGGCCTGCCGGGCCCTGGCCGAATCCATCCAGCTGCGCCAGCCCTTCGTCTGCGACGCCAGCTTCGCCGAGGCCCTGAACGACCTGCACGCCTCCCTGGAACACCTGCGCATCCAGAGCAACCCGGCGTGGCGCGGCCTGCTGCGCTCCCTGCGGGCGCTGGCCGCCAACCTCGGCACCCTCGACCGCCTGCTCAGCGACGCCAGCAACCCCGACGCCCTGGCCGACGCCACCGACAGCAGCCTGCTGGACCGTTCGCCGCGCAACCTCAAGGATGTCTGGACCCGCCTGCGGACCCAGCTGACCCCGACGTCGCTGCTGTTTCGCCATGCCCTGCGCCTGCCCCTGGCGCTGACCATCGGCTACGGCATGGTGCATTTGATTCACCCGTCCCAGGGTTACTGGATCATTCTCACCACGCTGTTCGTCTGCCAGCCGAACTACGGCGCCACACGGCGCAAGCTGGGCCAGCGGATCATCGGCACGGCCATCGGCCTGGTGGTCGCCTGGGCGCTGTTCGACCTGTTCCCCAGCCCGCTGGTGCAGTCGCTGTTCGCCATTGCCGCCGGGGTGGTGTTCTTCACCAACCGCACCACCCGCTACACCCTGGCTACCGCCGCCATCACCATCATGGTGCTGTTCTGCTTCAACCAGGTGGGCGACGGCTACGGGCTGTTGCTGCCGCGGCTGTTCGATACCCTGCTGGGCAGCCTGATCGCCGGCCTCGCGGTGTTCCTGTTCCTGCCGGACTGGCAGGGCCGCCGCCTGAACAAGGTGCTGGCCAACACCCTGACCTGCAACAGCATCTACCTGCGGCAGATCATGCAGCAGTACGCCGCCGGCAAGAGCGACGACCTGGCCTATCGCCTGGCCCGGCGCAATGCGCATAACGCCGACGCAGCGCTCTCCACCACCCTGGCCAACATGCTGATGGAGCCCGGGCATTTCCGTAAGGAAGCGGACGTGGGCTTTCGCTTCCTGGTGCTGTCGCACACCCTGCTCAGCTACCTGTCCGGCCTCGGCGCGCACCGGGAAACCCAGCTGCCGGCGGAAGTCCGCGAGCAACTGATCGACGGGGCCGGGGTCAGCCTGGCGAGCAGCATCGATGAAATCGCCCAGGGCCTGGCGAGCAAGCAACCGGTGGCGATCCAGAGCGATGCCGAGGAAGCCCTGGCCAATGAGCTGGAGCAGATGCCGGACGAGATCGATGAAGGCCAGCGCCTGGTGCAGACCCAGCTGGCGCTGATCTGCCGCCAACTGGGGCCGTTGCGGACCCTGGCAGCGCACCTGATCAAGGACACCGGCGACGAACAGACAGCGTAGGCACTGCCATCCAAAGAGCACGTCTGCTGTGCACGGCAGCGGCTACAGGGCTACATCCCGTGCTGGCGCAGCAGGCGGTCGTAGCTGCCGTCGGCTTTCATCGCCTCGATCGCCTGGTCGAACTTCGCCACGATCTGCGCATGCTCGGGGTTCTTCAGGCTGACCAGGATATGCAGGCCGTTCTCGCTCAGGGAATTGGGCAGGAACTCCACCGCATTGCGCACCCGTGGTGACTCCCGCGCCAGGTAGTAGCGGGCGACGTATTCGTCCTCCAGCGTCAGCTTGACCCGCTCGGCCGCCAGCATGCGCACCGCCATGGCGAAGTTGTGCACCGGGACCTTCTGCAGGTCCGTATCGCTGTCGAAATCGGGGGAATAGGCATAACCGCGCACCACCGCGATGGGGTACTCGTGCAGCTGCGTGAGGTTCTTGTATTCGACGGGGACATCCTTGCGCCGCAGGAAGCGTATCCGATTGACCAGGTACTCCGCGGAGAACTGCCCCAGCTGGGTACGCTCCTCGTTGAACCAGGCATTCACCAGTACGTCGTAACGCCCCTCGCCGATGCCCAGCAAGGCCCGCGCCCAGGGCACCTGCTCGAAGTCGCTGGCATAACCGGCCCGGGCCAGGGCCGTGCTGACGATATCGGTGGCCAGCCCGCCGTTGACCAGAGTCCCATCGGTGAAGGGTGGCCAGGCATCGGCCACCAAGCGCAATTTTTCCGCATGAACGCTCTGGCCCAGCAACAGCAATCCGATCAAAGCAAAAGCTCGATGCAATCGCGGCATGCTAAAAGATCCTTAGCGGGCGGCAGCCCAGCGTATTTTTTACCCAGACTCCAGGGGCTCCGACCAATGAGCGGCCGCGCCTCAAGGTCCTAACAGTAGCTCATGAGCGACACTGCGCAGCGCTTTCACGCAGATTACACAAAGAAGACAGTCGTGAACCAACGCGATGATGGCATTTTGACCCACCTCACAGAAACGCCACGCCGTTGCAGGCAAGACAAGCACCCGCCGGGCGCTTAACATCGGGGCACCGTTTTCCAAGGGATGAAGCAATGACAATCGAATGGGTCTGCAAACACCACAGCGATCTGGGCAAGGAACAGCTGTACGCGATCCTGCAGCTGCGCACCGAAGTGTTCGTGGTCGAGCAGAAATGCGCCTACCAGGAAGTCGATGGCCAGGACCTGGAAGGCGATACCTGCCACCTGATGGCCTGGGACGATGACCGGCTGGTGGCCTACCTGCGCCTGCTGGATCCGACCTCCCAGGGCGGCGACGTGGTCATCGGCCGCGTGGTGATCGCCCCCGAAGCCCGCGGCCGCGGCCTGGGTCATGAACTGATGGAGCACGCCCTGAAACAGGCGCAGAAATACTGGCCGCAGACGCCGATCTACCTATCGGCCCAGGCGCATCTGCAAGGGTATTACGGACGCTACGGCTTCACCGCCGTGGGCGAGGAGTACCTGGAAGACGACATCCCCCATATCGGCATGCGCCGAGACTGATAGCGCCGGCGCGCTCCTGCAGGAGCGCGCTGGCTCGCGATCGAGTCGAACGATCGCCGCCCTGCCCTCAGGGATACTCCAGCACTGCCTTGATCCGCGTCAGGTTCGCCTCGATCCAGCCCTTGTCGATCGCGCCCCAGCTCTTGATCCGATAGCTGCCGGCATGATTGCGCGCGCCGTCCTGCTGCTCGAACTCGCAGGCGATATCCAGGTCCGCCAGGGCGGCGATGGTGTCCTGCGCCGTGCGCCGCGGCATGCCGGTCGCCTCGGTCAGGGCCGGGACGTTGGCGGCCAGGCCGCTGTCGATCAGGTAGGCCACGTACAGCCGGCGGTAAAAACTGCTCTTGGTCTTGCTCACATCCATTGCCCGCTCCTTGTGCCCAGGGTTACGCGGACCCGCCAGCCCCGCCCTGCAGGTCGCGCCAGGTGAGGTAGACCCGCAGGTCGAATTCCAATTGGTGATAGCCCGGCAGCATGTGCTCGCAGAGCTTGTAGAACGCCTTGTTGTGCTCGCTTTCCTTGAAGTGCGCCAACTCGTGGACCACGATCATGCGCAGGAACTCCGGCGCCGCGTCCTTGAACAGCGAAGCGATGCGGATTTCCTTCTTGGCCTTGAGCTTGCCGCCCTGCACCCGCGAGATCGTGGTGTGCAACCCGAGGGCGCGGTGCGTCAGGTCCAGCCGGTTGTCGAACAGCACCTTGTCGATCGCCGGGGCGTTGCGCAGGTACTCCTGCTTCAGCTCCAGGGCATAGCCGTACAGCGCCTTGTCGCTCTGTACCCCGTGCCTGCCGGGATAACGCTGGCTCAGGTAGTCGCCCAGGCGCCCTTGCGCGATCAACTGGCGCACTTGCTCTTGCAGGGCGGCGGGATAGGCCTGGAGGTATTTCAACGCGGTCATTGGGGCGGCAACACAATCACGAAAGGCCGCCAGTGTAGCGAATTCAACCGGGCAACGCGCTCCAGTCGAAAGGTGCGGCAAAACGCTCGGCATCGACGGCCATCAACGGCCGCGCCACCAGGAAGCCCTGCACGTATTCGCAGCCGTTGGCCTGCAGCCAGCGGTACTGCTCCAGGGTTTCCACGCCCTCGGCGATCACCAGCACCCCGAACGCCTTGCACAGGTCGATCACGCAACGTGCCAGCGCCGCGTCCCGGGCCGAGTCCGGCAGCCGGGCGATCAGGTGCCGGTCGAGCTTGAGGGTGTCCAGCTCCAGATCCCGCAGGTAGGCCAGGGAGCAGGCGCCGGAACCGAAGTCATCCAGCGCCACCCGCACCCCGAGGCTGCGCAACAGGCGCAGCTGCTTGCGCGACTCGTCGAGGTTCTGGGTCAAGGCTTCTTCGGTCACCTCGACCTCCAGTTGCCGGGGCTCCAGGCCATGGCGCTCCAGGACCTGGCGCAGCTCGGTGGCCAGGTTCGGCATGGCGAACTGGGTGGCGCTCAGGCTCACCCCCAGCACGGTCTGTTCGGCGAACAGGGTTTTCCAGGCCGCACGCTGGCTCGCTCCCTGCTGATAGATCCAACTGCCCAGACGACTGATCAGCCGCGCTTCCTCCAGCAGCGGCAGGAACAACCCCGGCGGCACATCGCCGACGCTCGGGTGCCGCCAGCGCAGCAAGGCTTCGAAGCCACGCAGGCGTCCATCGGCGACCGCCACCTGGGGCTGATACACCAGGTTGAATTCCTTGCGCTCGACGGCGCTGCGCACGCTTTCCTCGAGCATCAGGCGCGAACGGGCGCGGCCGTTCATTTCATGGTCGTAATAACGGTATTGCTGGCGCCCGGCGCGCTTGGCCTCGTACATGGCGATGTCCGCCGCGCGCATCAGGCCGTCGAGATTGGAACCGCAGTCGGGGTAGATGGCGATGCCGATACTGGCCCCCATGGCGACCTCCAGGCCGTCGATCTGCTGGCAGATCGAGATCCGCTCGATGAGCTTTTCGGAGATCTTCGCCGCCTGTTCCGGAAACTCCAGTTCCAGCAAAGCGGTGAACTCGTCGCCGCCCATGCGCGCCAGGATGTCGAAGGAACGCAGGCAGGCCTTCAACTGCTCGGAAACCCAGCGCAGTACTCGGTCCCCCGCTTCGTGCCCAATGGAATCGTTGACCCGCTTGAAACCATCCAGGTCCAGGTACAGCAGCACCAGCGACTTGTCCGAACGCTCGCTGCGCAACAGCACGCCTTCCACGGTCTGGTAGAAGCCACGGCGATTGAGCAGGCCGGTCAACGGGTCGGTGACCGCCTGATACTCCAGTTGCTGGTGCAGGTGGCGCACTTCCGACATGTCGAGCAGGGTCACCACCATGGCCTTCTGCTCGCTTGGCAGCGGCGCACAGGACAGCGCCACCGACACCTGCTGACCGCCGAGGGTGCGCAGCGTGACGTCGTGCAAACGGTAAGTCTCGCCCCGGCAATAGCAGGCATACAGCTCGGATTCGGCCCACTGCGGCACATGGGGCTTTTGCAGGTAGTCGAGCAGCCCCGAGCCTTCCATCTCGCTGACCGGGGCGTTGAGCAAACGCGAGATCGCCGGGTTGGCGAAACGGATGCTGCCGCTTTCGTCCACCACCAGGATCCCTTCCGCGGCATTCTCCAGCACCGAGGCATTGAAGGCCCGGGCGTTCTCCAGGTCATGGCTCAGGCGCTGCAACGCCCGGCGATTGCGCTGCTGCTCCAGCAGCGTCTGGACCTTGGGCTTGAGGATCTGCGGGTCGAACGGCTTGAACAGGTAATCCACCGCGCCATTGGCGTAGCCCTTGATCACGGCGTCCTTGGACTGCTCATTGGCGGTGAGGAAAATGATCGGCGTCAGGCGGGTGCGCTGGCTGCCGCGCATCAGGCGGGCGACTTCGAAGCCATCCATTTCCGGCATCTGCACATCCAGCAGCACCAGATCGATGTCGTGTTCCAGTAACAGACCCAAGGCCTCGATACCCGAGGCGGCCGTCATGACCTGCCAATCTTGGCGCTGCAGGAGCGCGCGCATGCTGATCAGGTTTTCGGGGTAATCATCAACAATCAGTAAGACTGAGCTGGCTTCACTTGGCCGAGGTTGCGCGCATTCCATGCTGCTTCTCTTGTCTGTGTAGGGCCGGCCTGTGAGCAAGACCGGACAGATACTGAGTCTTCACTCTAGACCCGGATTCCGCAAAGCAGAAGCTGTCACACCGCCATCACTTCACCAAAGCTCCGGACTCCCGACTAACGGTCAGGCCTGCAAGCCGCTGAAACCGGTACAGATGGCATTTCGACAGAGGGTTGACGTCAATTGTCCGCCGGACGGGCATTAACAAAGGCGCCTTCTACGCTTATAAAGACCGCCCTCAAAAGCGCAGGCTAAAGCCTTTGCCGGTCTTTACCCGGCATCAAATCGGGAAGCTTTGACTATGATCGACCTTGCAACCTGGAACCTGAGCATCCCCGTCGGCAGCCCGCCGGCCACCATCGATACCCCCAAGCTGGTCAGTGGTTTCAAGGATCAGTACTTCCATTCCGACACCGGCACGCTGTTTTTCTGGTCGCCTGTCACCGGCTCCCGTACCGAGAACGCCATCTACCCGCGCACCGAGCTGCGCGAGACCTACTCCAACGGCACCCTGAAGAACTGGACCTACCCGGACGCCGACAACCTGCTCTACGCCACCCTGGCGGTGAACCAGGTGCCGTCCACGGGCAAGATCGTCATCGGCCAGATTCACGCCTACAACAGCACCCGGCCGCTGGTGAAGGTGGAGTACCAGTACAAGACCAGCACCCAGAGAGGCAATATCGTCGCCAAGGTGCGCATGCGCCCGGAAGACACCGAAAGCCGGGTGATCATCGTCGCCGAGAACGTACCGCTGGACCGGGAGTTCTCCTACCTGATCCACCTGAGCCCGGGCGGCGCCCTGGGCATCAGCGCCGCGGGCTACCAGTGGGACACCCAGATCAGCAGCACCTGGCGCGACAAGCCGCTGTACTTCAAGGCCGGCGTGTACGTGCAGGACAACACCGGCTACACCAGCGAGGGTGGCAAGGTGACCTTCTACAAGCTGGATATCGATCACAACCCGACCTGATGTCCCGGTAGGAGCGAGGCTTGCCCGCGATAAGGCCCTGACATTCGACATGGATATCGCCTGACACATTGCTAGCGCGGGCAAGCCTCGCTCCTACAGGGTGAAGCGTTGCTACAGGCACAAAAAAGCCCGCATCACTGCGGGCTTTTTCGTACGTGGCCGAGGCTTAGTTGACCTTGGCGTTCAGCTCACCTTTGAGGTAACGCTGGAACATCGCTTCCAGGGAGATCGGCTTGATCTTCGAAGCGTTGCCCGCGGTGCCGAAGGCTTCGTAACGAGCGATGCACACATCGCGCATGGCCTTCACGGTTTCACCGAAGAACTTGCGCGGGTCGAACTCGCTCGGGTTGGTGGCCATCAGGCGACGCATCGCACCGGTGGACGCCAGACGCAGGTCGGTGTCGATGTTGACCTTGCGCACGCCGTGCTTGATGCCTTCGACGATTTCCTCAACCGGCACGCCGTAGGTTTCTTTGATGTCGCCGCCGTACTGGTTGATGATCGCCAGCCACTCTTGCGGAACCGAAGACGAACCGTGCATCACCAGATGGGTATTAGGGATGCGCTTGTGGATCTCTTTGATGCGGTCGATGGCCAGCACGTCGCCGGTAGGCGGCTTGGTGAACTTGTAGGCGCCGTGGCTGGTGCCGATGGCGATGGCCAGGGCGTCGACCTGGGTCTTCTTGACGAAGTCGGCGGCTTCTTCCGCGAGTTGATTGATCCGGTCCAGCAGGGCCTCGACGTCGGCTCTGTCGCGTACGACCAACTGGCGCAGGGTCAGAGTGCGGATCTGGGTGCTGGTC
>NZ_JBNNVU010000051.1:0-39373 GCF_050280705.1 Pseudomonas sp. NPDC089530
GGCCGATATCGCGCAATGCCAGCAGCCATTGCAGCAGCACCTGCGGGTCGTCCTGCAGCGCCTGGTATTCGAACACCGGCAGTTGCAGCCGGTGGCCTTTGCCCTTGGTGGTAAAAAACGGTTTGCCGATCTGTTCGGCGATGGCCAGCGGCACACCGGCACCGTGGTCGCGAATACTGATGGTCAGGTTCTCGGCGTCCCAACCCAGCTGCACTTCCAGCCCTTCCGGGCAGGCGTCGGCGGCATTGTTCAGCAGGTTGAGCAGGGCCTGGGTCAGGTCCGGTGGCGGCGCCACCCGTGGTATCGGCCCCTGGCCCAGCAACTGGAAGCGATAGGTGGCTTCGGGGCGCATCAGGTGCCAGCGATCCAGCGCTTCGTTCAGCCAGACCGTGACCTCCTGCATCTCCACCGCCATCCGGCGATTGGCTTCGGCGGCCCGTACCAGTTGCTGCAAGGTTTCCTTGCACAGTTTCACCTGATCCTGGAGCACCCCCAGATCGTCCTGCAACATCGGGTCGAGGTGGTCCTGGCGCATTTCCTTGAGCAGCACGCTCATGGTCGCCAGGGGCGTCCCCAGTTCATGGGCGGCGCCAGCAGCCTGGGTCGCGACCGCCAGCAACTGCTGGTCACGCAGGCCCTCTTCGCGGCGGATCGCCCGCAGCTCTTCCTGCCGCCGCAACTCCTCGGCCATCCTCGCGGCGAAGAAGGTGATCACCGCCGCAGCCAGGGCGAAACTCAGCCACATCCCGTAGATCTGCAGGTTTTCCCGGGCGATGGGGAAGGTCTGCAGCGGGTAGAACTGGGCCAGCAGCAAGGTGTACATGGTCAGCGCGATGCCGGAGAGAATCACCGAATAACGCCACGGCAGGGTCACAGCGGCGATGGTCAGCGGCACCAGGTAATAGGAGACGAAGGGGTTGGTCGAACCGCCGGAGAAATACAGCAGGGCGCTGTGGATAAACAGGTCGCAGGCCAGTTGCACGGCATATTCCAGCTCGGTGACCGGCCACGAAGTGCGCAGGCGAATGGCGGTGAAGACGCAGAGAATCAGCGACAGCCCCAGGGTTACCCACAGCTGCAGCCAGGGCAGCGGCAACAGGTCGAGCCAGTAGGCAAGCCCCACCGAACCGGCCTGAGCGGCCAGAACCAGGATGCGGATGAAAGTCAGACGCCAGAGATTCTGACGAGTGGCGGAAAGCAGTTGTACGGGGGCGAGCATGAGCTCTCCTGATGAGCGCTCCAGGCGAATCGCGACGAGTATAACCATGCAGCGGCCCGCACAGGCAAAACTGCGGCAAACCGCCACAGTTTTTTTGCAACGGCCAATCGCGGGCTGATAGATGTATAGAAGTTGTAACGAACCGAACCAGACAATAAAGACTAGAGTCTGATGGTTTCACGCAGGCTGGGACCCGATGCCTGCGGATCGTACTCAAGGAGCTTTCATGCATACATTCAGTCGCAGCGCCGCCCTTCTCGCCCTCAGTGCCGGCACCCTCGCCAGCCTGCCGGCCCTGGCCGCCGATGAGCTGCATTACAACCAGGTCTCCCTGCGCGCCGAAGTCAGTCAGGAAGTGGCCCGCGACCTGATGATCGTCACCCTCTACACCGAAGAACAAAACAACGACCCGGCCAAACTCGCCGCCGACGTCAGCACCACCATGAACAAGGCGCTGGCCCAGGCCAAGCAAGTCAAGGACATCACCTTGCGCCAGGGCAGCCGCAACAGCTACCCGATCTACGACACCAAGGGCCAGAAGATCACCGGCTGGCGCGAACGCGCCGAACTGCGCCTGGAAAGCTCGGACTTCGCCGCGCTGTCCAAACTCACTGGCGAACTGCTGACCGATCTGAAGATGGGTGGCATGGACTTCGCCATCGCCGACCCGACCCGCAAGGCCAGCGAAGACAAGCTGCTCAAGCAAGCGGTCGACGCCTTCAAGGCCCGCGCGCAACTGACCACCGAAGCACTGGGCGGCAAGGGCTACAAGATCGTCAACCTGAACCTCAACAGCAATGGTTATCCACAGCCGTACCTGCGTGGGCCGATGATGATGAAAGCCGCCGCCATGGACGCCGCACCGGTCACTCCGGAAGTCGAAGCCGGCACCAGCCAGGTGAGCATGACCGCCGATGGCTCGATCGAAGTGCTGATGCCGTAACCTGTTCCCTGCCTCCCCAAAACGGCGGTAACCTCCAGCACGAGATCAGGTTACCGCTTTTTTGCTACCAGCCATTTCAACCCGAGCCTGAGGGACTCGCCCTTTTTTTGGAGAGGGAGAGGGGTGAGTTCGGCCACGTCAGTGATGCTAAAGTGACGGACCCCGGTATCGCGCCTATCAGACGTCATTGACGTCCACCGGGTATACTGCGCCTTTCCTATAAGAGTCTCTCCAATGACCGCAGATCGCATCGGCGAACGCCTGCGTCGCTATCGCCGCGCCGCCAAGAAAACCCTGCGCCAAATTGCCAGCGAATCCGGCCTGACCGCCAGTTTCCTTTCCCAAGCGGAACGCAATCTCACCGGCGTCTCGATCTCCTCCCTGGTCAACATTGCCAAGTCTCTGAACGTTCCGCTGAACGCCCTGTTCGACCAGCCGACCCAGGCACAACCCGACTCCCACGACGGCAAGCGGGTGCGCTACACCATCGAAGGCCAGCCCCTGTCCTACGAGCGGCTGTCCAGTTCCTTTCCCGGCAACCTGATCAACGCGGTGAAGATGAACATACCGGTGGGCTACCAGTCGGAACTGATTTCCCATGATGGCGCCGAGTTTTCCTACGTTCTTACGGGGCAGATTGTCTACACCATCGAGGGGCGCCAGTATCCCCTCGACGCCGGCGACTCGGTGCACTTCGACTCGACCAAACCTCACTACCTGGCTAACGTCGGCAACGGCCCGGCAGAAGTATTGACCGTCACGACCATGGGCCTGTTCGACGATCATTCAGCGGCCTGAACCCGCCCCGTGGTCGCCTGCGCAACCTCACAGACACCCCGTGCGCAAGAGAAATGTTAGTCACGCTTAATTTTCGTTGACCACGATTTCAGCATGACTTAATTTCGGCATCGGCGAATCGTCAATCAACTACACAACAAGCGATCGCCGCCGCCGCACAGGGTCCATGGGGCTGCATCCACTCCCCATGGAAGGCGAGTTGTCCCGGCCCACGAGGCCAATCCTCAGATACGCCCTAGAAAAAGAAAAAATGAGGTTTGCATGCGTAAGACCTTTCCGCTCCAGGTTTGGCAGACAGCGGGGCTGATCCTCGGCATCCCACTGTCCCACGCCGCCCGCAACCTCCACAGTGACAACCTCACTGCGAGCCACAACCTCAACACCGCAGGCGACGTGCTGTTCACCCGCCATCGCCGGCATGATTCCGGGCCTCCGTTCTCCACGGCCGCCCCCACCAAGCCGCCCTACTTCATCCGGTCAGCCCAATACGCCAGACATGTGCGCCAGGCAGGCAAGGCCAGACAGTTCAACCAGAAGCCGGTCGACACCTGCTCCAGCGACGCACCGACCGGAGGCACGACTCGCCCTGGCTGCCCCGCAAGAAGGCAACCTATGCACCAGAAAAAACCGGCGCATACGGTCAAATGCGTCAATATTTATACAAATGCGTCATTCATGTACGTCCGTTCCACTCCTTGATACTTGTGACGGCCCCGCATCTTGCATTGGGTATGGGGCCTGCATAAGTATCGGCGGGTCGACTCATAAGGTCGCCCTCTACACCAAAAATGACAACAAATCATGAGGCAACCATGTTCAAACAAGCAGTCATTCCGCTTTTAGTCAGCGCCGGCTTGCTCGCCAGTGCCCCTTTCGCCCAGGCGGCGACTAACCTGGTGTTCTGCTCCGAAGGGAGTCCGGCCGGTTTCGACCCAGGCCAGTACACCACCGGAACCGACTTCGACGCCTCAGCAGAAACCATCTTCAACCGTCTCAGCCAGTTCGAGCGTGGCGGCACCGCCGTCGTTCCTGGCCTGGCCACCAGTTGGGACATTTCCAGCGATGGCCTGACCTACACCTTCCATCTGCGCGATGGCGTCAAGTTCCACACCACCCCGTATTTCAAGCCGACTCGTGATTTCAACGCCGACGACGTGCTCTTCACGTTCAACCGCATGCTCGACAAGGACATGCCGTTCCGCAAGGCGTACCCGACCGAATTCCCTTACTTCACCGACATGGGGATGGACAGCAACATCACCAAGGTCGAGAAAGTCGACGACAAGACCGTCAAGTTCACCCTGAAAACCGTGGACGCCGCGTTCATCCAGAACCTGGCCATGAGCTTCGCCTCCATCCAGTCCGCCGAATACGCCGACCAGCTGCTCAAGGAAGGCAAGGCGAGCGATCTCAACCAGAAGCCGATCGGCACCGGCCCGTTCGTGTTCAAGAGCTACCAGAAAGACTCCAACATCCGTTACACCGGCAACAAGGATTACTGGAAGCCTGAGGACGTGAAGATCGACAACCTGATCTTCGCCATCACCACCGACCCGTCGGTCCGCATCCAGAAGCTGAAAAAGAATGAATGCCAGGTCACCCTGTTCCCGCGTCCGGCCGACCTCAAGGCCCTGGGCGAGGACAAGGACCTCAAGCTACCGCAACAGGCGGGCTTCAACCTCGGCTACATCGCCTACAACGTGATGCCTGTGCTCAAGGGCCGCACCGACGCCAACCCGCTGGCCGACCTCAAGGTCCGTCAGGCGCTGGACATGGCGGTGAACAAGCAGCAGATCATCGATTCGGTGTACCAGGGCGCGGGCCAGCTGGCGGTCAACGCCATGCCGCCGACCCAGTGGTCCTATGACAACACCATCAAGGATGCCAAGTACGACCCTGAGAAAGCCAAGGCGTTGCTCAAGGAAGCCGGCGTCAAGGAAGGCACCCAGATCACCCTGTGGGCCATGCCCGTGCAGCGTCCGTACAACCCGAACGCCAAGCTGATGGCTGAAATGCTGCAGTCCGACTGGGCCAAGATCGGCCTGAAGGTCAACATCGTCAGCTACGAGTGGGGCGAATACATCAAGCGTTCCAAAGGCGGCGAGAACCAGGCGATGATCATCGGCTGGAGCGGCGACAATGGTGACCCGGACAACTGGCTGGGCACCCTGTTCGGCTGCGACGCCATGAACGGCAACAACTTCTCCAAATGGTGCGACAAGCCTTACGACGCACTGATCAAGCAAGCCAAGGCCACCTCGGACGTGGCCAAACGCACCGAGCTGTACAAGCAGGCGCAACACCTCCTCAAAGACCAAGTCCCCATGACACCTATCGCACACTCGACGGTGTTCCAACCCATGCGCGCCAACGTGCAGGACTTCAAGATCAGCCCCTTCGGTCTGAACTCGTTCTACGGCGTCAGCATCAGCAAATAAGGGCCTGCAACGGCGACGTCAGCTGACGTCGCCGTTGCTTTACCTGCCGGACTGCCGGAACCCGAGTACCTCCCCCCTTGCTGCGCCCCATCGCGGTGAGCATGGACATCTCGGAAATTTCCTACATGTCTTTCAGGCTCCTTTGCATTTACTGCCCATGCCACAACCTCTACCGTTGAAGCATGGAGTGATGCATCCGTTGCCCGGTATTTGCTGCAAGCAATGACTTGGGATCGATGATGTCAACGCTTCCGGATGAGGCGATTGCTCACCGATCAAAACAATAAAAAGAGAGAGGGATCGTCATGCGTCACTCCCTGGTTTTATCCGCCCTGTTGGGCACCGGTCTGTTGACCATGACTTCCGCCAGCCTGGCGGCCAGCAACAGCCTGGTGTTCTGCTCCGAAGGCAGCCCGGCCGGCTTCGACACTGCGCAATACACCACGGCCACCGACAACGACGCGGCCGAGCCGCTGTACAACCGTCTGGCCGAGTTCGAAAAAGGCGCGACCAACGTGGTGCCGGGCCTGGCCACCAGCTGGGATATTTCCGCGGACGGCACGCAGTACACCTTCCACCTGCGCGAAGGGGTGAAGTTCCACAGCACGCCGTACTTCAAGCCCAGCCGCGACTTCAACGCCGACGATGTGCTCTTCACCTTCAACCGCATGCTCGATTCCGAGCACCCGTTCCGCAAGGCTTACCCGACCGAGTTTCCCTACTTCAACGGGATGAGCCTGAACAAGAACATCGCCAAGGTCGAGAAGACCGGGCCACTGACCGTGGTGATGACCCTGAACACGGTGGACGCCGCGTTCATCCAGAACATCGCCATGAGCTTCGCCTCGATTCTTTCCGCTGAATATGCCGACCAGTTGCTCAAGGCCGGCAAGCCCAGCGAGATCAACCAGAAGCCGATCGGCACCGGGCCGTTCGTGTTCAAGAGCTACCAGAAAGACTCCAACATCCGCTACACCGCCAACAAGCACTACTGGGACCCGAGCCGGGTCAAGCTCGACCAGCTGATCTTCGCCATCAACACCGATGCCTCGGTGCGCGTGCAGAAGCTCAAGGCCGGCGAATGCCAGGTCACCCTGCACCCGCGCCCGGCCGATGTCGAAGCGCTGAAAAAAGACCCGAAACTGCAACTGATCGAAAAGCCCGGTTTCAACCTCGGCTACATCGCCTACAACGTCCGCCACAAACCTTTCGACCAGCTCGAAGTGCGCCAGGCGCTGGACATGGCAGTGAACAAACAAGGCATCCTCAACGCCGTATACCAGGGCGCCGGCCAGCTGGCGGTCAACGCCATGCCGCCGACCCAGTGGTCCTACGACACCAGCATCAAGGACGCCGCCTACAACCCGGAAAAGGCCCGTGAGCTGCTCAAGGCCGCCGGGGTCAAGGAAGGCACGGAAATCACCCTCTGGGCCATGCCCGTGCAACGTCCTTACAACCCCAACGCCAAGCTGATGGCCGAGATGCTCCAGGCCGACTGGGGCAAGATCGGCCTGAAAGTGAAGATCGTCAGCTACGAATGGGGCGAGTACATCAAGCGCACCAAGAATGGCGAACACGACATCAGCCTGATCGGCTGGACCGGCGACAATGGCGACCCGGACAACTGGCTCGGCACCCTGTACAGCTGCGATGCCATTGGCGGCAACAACTACTCCATGTGGTGCGACCCGCAATACGACAAGCTGATCAAGCAAGCCAAGATCGTCACCGATCGCGAACAGCGCACAGAGCTTTACCGACAGGCCCAGCAGTTGCTGAAGCAGCAGGTGCCGATCACCCCTGTCGCCCACTCGACGGTCAACCAGCCGCTGAGCGCCAAGGTCGAGGGATTCAAGGTCAGCCCCTTCGGCCGCAACGTGTTCTCGGGCGTCAGTATCGACCAATAAATGATTAGCCAGGCCACTGGGGACGAAGCTCGCCCCCACGCAGACGTGCTGCCTGAATTCGGCGATCCGGCCGCCAGCAAACGTTTGTAATGCCTTGAATGAGTTGTAAACCAATAGCCAGTCAATCAAAAAGACCGGCATGAAAATAAAGAAAACAAAGGAGCTTCACTCATGAAACCGAGCAGTACCGCGATACTGGCCATGGCCATCAGTAGCATCACGGCGATGGCCCATGCGGAGTCCCAGAGCCAGGCATTCACCCCGGTAACAGTCAACACCAAGAGCGCCCAGGCTGAAGCCACCGGGTTCATCGAAGGTCAGTCGATCACTGGCTCGACTCGCAACTGGTACGCCAACGAGCAACTGAAGCGCGAAGGCAAGTTCCACTACAACAAGAACGGCTCACTGCAGGAAACCGATCGTCGTATCAACTGGGTTCAAGGCACCATCCTCAAGTACAACTCGGGCTTTACCGAAGGCACTGTGGGTATCAGCACCGAAGTGGCTGCCTACAACGCGATTGCACTTGAACGCGACCGCAAGAACCTCGCATCCGCCAATGGCGGTACGCCCATTCCAGGCGTTGGCGGCCGTGGCAACAACCGCACCCTGACCCGGGACGGCGGCGACGCCGAAGGCCAGTGGACCAAACTGGGACTGGCCAATATCAAGGCACGCATCTCCAACACCACCCTGACTGCCGGCCGCCAGAACTTCAGCAGCCCGCAGGTCGACGTCATCGGCAACCGTCCGCTGCCTTCGAGCTTCCAAGGGATCTCGATCCACAGTGAAGAACTGAACAACCTGAGTTTCGACGCAGCGACCTTCGACCGGGTATCGCCGCGTAGCGAACAGAGCCTGAGCAAGTTCCGCACCGAGTACACCGACAAGCTCATCGAAATCGATCATGTCAACACCCTCGGTGTCTCCTACCAACCATTTGCCAGCCTCAAGACCAGCCTTTGGGCAACCCAGGCAGAAGATATCTGGAAACAGTACTACTTCGGCGCCACCCACGAACTGGGCGACAGCCAGGTCCTGAGCCTGACCACCGGTCTGAACTACTACAAGACCGTGGACGAAGGCAAAGCCAAGATGGGTGAAATCGACAACGACACCTACTCGCTGTCGCTGGGGCTGACCCATCAGGCACACTCGTTGACCTTCTCCTACCAGGAAATCGCCGGTAACGAGTACTTCGACTACCTACATGAAACCAACGGCATCTACCTGGCCAACTCCCTGTTGTCGGACTTCAACGGTCCGAACGAGAAGTCGTTCCAGGTCGCCTACGGCCTGAACATGGCCGAATACGGCGTACCCGGTCTGAAGTTCAACATCTACCAGGCGCGTGGCTGGGGTATCGACGGTACCCACTACAAGGGCGGCGCCTACGACAGCGTGAAAACGATGGACGGCGAGCACCACTACGAATACGGCATCGGCACCACCTACGCAGTCCAGAGCGGTCCGCTCAAGGCAACCACGATCCGCGCGACCTACACTGCCCACCGCGCCAGCGAAAACCAGGCTGATGGCAGTATCAACGAGTTCCGTCTGGTCACCACTATTCCGTTCAACATTCTCTAACGCACCAGCCAAAACGGCGAATTCATGACGAATTCGCCGTTTTGGCTACTCTGGTTCAACCGATTGCAGAGGGTCCTAGATGAAAATGATGTCCCTGAAAGCGGCTGTCGCGGCCGCACTGCTGAGTGTCGCCGCAGGCGCCTCGGCCAAGCCCTTGGTGGTCTGTACCGAAGCCAGCCCGGAAGGCTTCGATATGGTCCAGTACACGACTGCAGTCACTGCCGACGCGGTGGCAGAAACCATCTTCAACCGCCTGGTGGACTTCAAGCCCGGTACCACCCAGATCGAACCGGCCCTGGCCGAGTCCTGGGAGATCAGCCCGGACGGCCTGACCTACACCTTCCACCTGCGCAAAGGCGTCAAGTTCCACAGTACCGATTACTTCAAGCCGACCCGCGAGATGAATGCCGACGACGTGGTCTGGAGTTTCCAGCGCCAGCTGGACCCGAAACACCCTTGGCATGACAAGTCCAGCGTGGGCTTCCCCTATTTCGAGAGCATGGGCTTCAAGGAGCTGCTCAAGAGCGTCGAAAAAACCGACGACCATACCGTGGTCTTCACCCTGACCCGGCGCGAAGCACCGTTCCTGGCCGACGTGGCCATGGCCTTCTCCTCGATCTTCCCGGCCGAATACGCCGACCAACTGCTCAAGGCCGGCCAGACCGGCGACCTGAACAGCAAGCCGATCGGCACCGGCCCGTTCATCTTCCAGCGCTACGCCAAGGACGCCCAAGTGCGCTTCAAGGCCAACCCGGACTATTTCCGCGGTAAACCGCCGGCCGAAGCGCTGATCCTGGCGATCACCACCGACAATAATGTGCGCCTGCAGAAGCTCAAGGCCAACGAGTGCCAGGTCGCCCTGTATCCGAAGCCGGACGACATCCCGAGCATCAAGGCCGACGCCAACCTGAAAGTCGACGACCTGGCCGCCATGACCGTGGGTTACGTCGCCCTCAACACCACCAAGAAGTACATGAGCGACCCACGGGTACGCCAAGCCATCAACATCGCCTTCGACAAGGAGGCCTACGTCAACAGCCTGTACGGCAATGGCAACGCGGTGATCGGCACCGGCCCCTACCCGCCGACCCTGCTGGGCTTCAACAGCAGCCTGGGCAACCCGAAGCGCGACCTGGACAAGGCCCGCGCCCTGCTCAAGGAAGCCGGGGTACCGGAAGGCACGGCCTTCAGCCTGTTCACCCGCAACGGCGGCGGCCCGACCAACCCCAACCCGCTGCTCGGCGCGCAGATGATGCAGGCCGACCTGGCCAAGATCGGCCTCAAGGTCGATATCCGTGTCATGGAATGGGGCGAAATGCTCAAGCGCGCGAAAAACGGCGAGCACGACATGGTGTCCGCGGGCTGGGCCGGGGATAACGGGGACCCGGACAACTTCCTGACCCCAAACCTCAGTTGCGAGGCCGCCAAAAACGGCGAAAACTACGCTCGGTGGTGTAACAAAGAGTTTCAGAACCTGATCGATCAGGCCCGTGCCGAACCCGAGCCGGCCAAACGCACTGCGCTGTATGAACAGGCCCAGACCATTTTCGACAAGGAGCAACCCTGGATCCCCATGGCCTATCCGAAAATGTTCACGGCCATGCGCAAGAACGTCGAGGGCTACCACCAGAGCCCGCTGACCACCAACAACTTCGCTACCACCCAGGTGAAGTAGATAAGAAACGTCCGGCATCCCTGACCCCAGGGATGCCGGACACGCCTAACCGGCTGATGAGGTACACCAGAAGATGTTTAGTTTTATTGCCCGCCGTGTGGGGTTGCTGATCCCCACATTCTTCGGCATCACCTTGCTGACCTTCGCCTTGATTCGCATGATCCCCGGCGACCCCGTGGAAGTCATGATGGGCGAACGCCGGGTCGACCCTGAGATGCATGCCCAGGCAATGGAACGCCTTGGTCTGAACAAACCGCTGTATGCCCAGTACCTGGACTACATCGGCAAGCTTGCCCACGGCGATCTGGGCGAGTCCCTGCGTACTCGCGAGAGTGTGTGGACCGAATTCACCTCCCTGTTCCCGGCGACCCTGGAACTGGCCTCGGCCGCGATGCTGTTCGCTGGCGTGATCGGCCTGCTGGCCGGGGTGATCGCCGCGCTGAAGCGAGGGTCCCTGTTCGACCATGGGGTGATGGGCGTGTCCCTGGCCGGCTATTCGATGCCGATCTTCTGGTGGGGCCTGATCCTCATCATGTTCTTCTCAGTAAGCCTGGGCTGGACCCCGGTGTCCGGGCGGCTCGACCTGCTCTACGACATCGAGCCGAGAACCGGCTTCATGCTCATCGACACCCTGCTGGCCGATGACACCAGCGCCTTCTTCGATGCCCTGCATCACCTGATCCTGCCGGCCATCGTGCTGGGCACCATTCCGCTGGCGGTGATCGCGCGGATGACCCGCTCCTCGATGCTCGAAGTGCTGCGCGAAGACTACATCCGCACCGCCAAGGCCAAGGGCCTGTCGCCGGCCCGGGTGGTGTTCATCCACGGCCTGCGCAACGCGCTGATCCCGGTTCTGACCGTGGTCGGCCTGCAAGTCGGCACCCTGCTGGCCGGCGCGGTCCTGACCGAAACCATCTTCTCCTGGCCCGGCATCGGCAAATGGCTGATCGAAGCCATCGGCGCCCGGGACTATCCCGTGGTGCAGAACGGCATCCTGTTGATCGCCTGCCTGGTGATCCTGGTCAACTTCGTGGTGGACATCCTCTACGGTTTTGCCAACCCACGCATTCGTCACCAGCGCTGAGGACATACTCATGAGCACTCCAACCTCCTCAGTCGCCACCCCTGCCGTGGCCATGGATCAAAGCCTGCTGTACCCGTCGCCGTACAAGGAGTTCTGGCAAGCGTTCTCGCGCAACAAGGGCGCGGTCGCCGGCCTGCTGTTCATGCTGCTGGTGATCTTCTGCGCGATCTTCGCGCCCTGGGTCGCCCCGCATAACCCGAGCGAGCAATACCGCGAGTTCCTGCTGACCCCGCCAGTCTGGCTCGAAGGCGGCCACTGGCAATTCATCCTCGGCACCGACGAACTGGGCCGCGACCTGCTGTCGCGACTGATCCACGGTTCGCGCCTGTCGCTGCTGATCGGCCTGTCGTCGGTAGTCATGTCGCTGATCCCGGGCATCCTCCTGGGCCTGTTCGCCGGGTTCTTCCCGCGTCTGCTCGGCCCGACCATCATGCGCCTGATGGACATCATGCTGGCCCTGCCATCGCTGCTGCTGGCCGTGGCGATCGTCGCCATCCTCGGCCCAGGCCTGATCAACACCGTGATCGCCATCGCCGTGGTGTCCCTGCCGTCCTACGTGCGCCTGACCCGCGCCGCGGTGATGGGCGAGCTGAACCGCGACTACGTGACCGCCGCGCGCCTGGCCGGTGCCGGCCTGCCGCGCCTGATGTTCATCACCGTGCTGCCCAACTGCATGGCGCCGCTGATCGTCCAGGCGACCCTGAGCTTCTCCTCGGCGATCCTCGACGCCGCGGCCCTGGGCTTCCTCGGCCTGGGCGTCCAGCCGCCGACCCCGGAGTGGGGCACCATGCTGGCCTCAGCCCGCGACTACATTGAACGCGCCTGGTGGGTAGTGAGCCTGCCGGGTCTGACCATTTTGCTCAGCGTGCTGGCAATCAACCTGATGGGCGACGGCCTGCGCGACGCGCTGGACCCGAAACTCAAGAACGCCGCCTGAGGAGATTCCCATGTCATTGCTAGAAATCAAGAATCTCAACGTACGCTTCGGCGACGCCAAGGCCGTTCCCGTGGTGGATGGCCTGGACCTGAAAGTGGACAAGGGCGAAGTCCTGGCCATCGTCGGCGAATCCGGTTCCGGCAAGTCCGTGACCATGATGGCGCTGATGGGGCTGATCGAGCATCCCGGCATCGTCACCGCCGACTCCCTCAGCTTCGACGGCAAGGACATGCTCAAGCTCAGCGCCCGGCAACGCCGGCAGATCGTCGGCAAGGACCTGGCCATGGTGTTCCAGGACCCGATGACCGCGCTGAACCCAAGCTACACCGTGGGCTACCAGATCGAGGAAGTGCTGCGCCTGCACTTGAAGATGTCCGGCAAGGCCGCCCGCAAGCGCGCCATCGAACTGCTGGAAAAAGTCGAGATCCCGGGCGCCGCCAGCCGCATGGACGCCTACCCGCACCAACTGTCCGGCGGCATGAGCCAGCGCGTGGCGATTGCCATGGCGATTGCCGGCGAGCCGAAGCTGCTGATCGCCGACGAACCGACCACCGCCCTGGACGTGACCATCCAGGCACAGATCATGGAGCTGCTGCTGCACCTGCAACGCGAGCAGAACATGGGCCTGGTGCTGATCACCCACGACCTGGCCGTGGTCGCCGAAACCGCCCAGCGCGTGTGCGTGATGTACGCCGGGCAAGCGGTGGAAGTGGGCAAGGTGCCGGAGCTGTTCGACATCCCGGCGCACCCCTACACCGAAGCGCTGCTGGCGGCGATCCCCGAACACAGCATGGGCGCCGCGCGCCTGTCGACCCTGCCGGGCATCGTTCCCGGTCGCTACGACCGTCCGCAAGGCTGCCTGCTGTCGCCGCGCTGCCCGTACGTGCAGGAAAACTGCCGCCAGCAGCGTCCTAGTCTCGATCCGAAAGCCGCCAGCCTCGCGCGCTGCTTCTACCCGCTGAATCAGGAGGTGGCGTAATGGCCGTCGTTCTTACCGCCCGCAACCTGACCCGCCACTACGAAGTGTCCCGTGGCCTGTTCAAGGGCCATGCGACCGTGCGCGCCCTCAACGGCGTGTCGTTCGAGCTGGAAGCCGGCAAGACCCTCGCCGTGGTCGGCGAATCGGGCTGCGGCAAATCCACCCTGGCCCGTGCCCTGACCCTGATCGAGGAGCCGTCCTCCGGCTCCCTGAAAATCGCCGGCCAGGAAGTCGCCGGGGCCGACAAGGCCCAGCGCAAGCAGCTGCGCAAAGACGTGCAGATGGTGTTCCAGAGCCCCTACGCCTCGCTCAACCCACGGCAGAAGATCGGCGATCAGCTTGCAGAGCCTTTGTTGATCAACACCAAGCTGTCGGCCAGCGAACGCCGGGAAAAGGTCCAGGCAATGATGAAGCAGGTAGGCCTGCGCCCCGAGCATTATCAGCGCTACCCGCACATGTTCTCCGGCGGCCAGCGCCAGCGTATCGCCCTGGCCCGCGCCATGATGCTGCAACCGAAAGTGCTGGTGGCGGACGAACCGACCTCGGCGCTGGACGTGTCGATCCAGGCCCAGGTGCTGAACCTGTTCATGGACCTGCAGCAGGAGTTCAACACCGCCTACGTGTTCATCTCCCACAACCTGGCGGTGGTGCGTCACGTCGCCGACCACGTGATGGTGATGTACCTCGGCCGGCCGGTGGAAGTGGGTCCGAAAGAGGACATCTACACCCGTCCCCTGCACCCTTACACCCAGGCGTTGCTGTCGGCCACGCCGACCATTCACCCGGACCCGGACAAGCCGAAGATCAAGATCGTCGGCGAACTGCCCAACCCGCTGAACCCACCATCCGGCTGCGCGTTCCACAAGCGCTGCCCGTACGCTACCGAACGCTGCAGCAAGGAAGAGCCGGCCCTGCGCCTGCTCGACACGCGCCAGGTGGCCTGCCACTACGCCGAGCAGTTCCTCGGCTGACACGCAAAAAAAGCGCCCTGGTAACCCGGGGCGCCTCTTCGGTGTTCTACCAGCCCCTTCTACCGGATCGCGCATCGGTCCGGCAGGAGGGGTTTTCTTTTCTCGCCAGAATCTTGCTCAGCCATTGCTCTCGTCGTCGGGGTTATCGGGGTCCGGCTCATCGGTGGTCGAGTCATCATCGCCCGCACTGCCACCTTGCCCCTGATCGCCCGGTTCGGATTCCGATTTGGCGATCATCTGCACGCCATTCTGTACATGCCCTGGCACCCAGAAACCCGGTACCCGTACGGCCTGATCGCCGGCCCAGGCCGCGGACATGCCGAGCGACAACAGCACCAGCACCTTGAGTGACAACACAACCCGTTGGAAAACACTCATGTTGATTCCGTCCTTTATCCAGGTGAATCAATGATGGCCACAGCCCCCGATTTTCAAGGCCAGGCTTCGTATGAAACCTAGCCCCGAAGCCATGGCTTTTCCAGACAGGAAGCCAGCCAGTGGCGTGGCTGGCTAGACAGCTTTCGACTAGGCCTTAAAACTTCCGGTTATGCCCCGCTCTCCAGCGGGCTGCGGCCCCACCCTATCCGTAGGTACGAAAAAGCCCCGCTGTTTGGGCAGCGGGGCTTTTGGGTGGAGCGTCGTTCAGACCTTAGTGATGCTCGCGGGTCGCGCGGAATTTCACGTCCGGCCAGCGCTCTTCCATCAGCGCCAGGTTGACCCGGGTCGGGGCCAGGTAGGTCAGGTGACCGCCGCCGTCCAGCGCCAGGTTTTCCACGGCCTTGTTGGAGAATTCCTCGAGCTTCTTCTTGTCGCTGCAATCGATCCAGCGCGCGGACCACACGGTGATCGGCTCGTAGGAGCACTCGACCTTGTATTCCTCCTTCAGGCGGCTGGCGACCACATCGAACTGCAGCACACCGACGGCGCCGAGGATGATGTCGTTGCTGCGCTCGGGGAAGAACACCTGGGTCGCGCCCTCTTCGGCCAGTTGCTGCAGGCCCTGGCGCAGTTGCTTGGACTTCAGCGGGTCGCGCAGGCGTACACGGCGGAACAGCTCCGGGGCGAAGTGCGGAATACCGGTGAACCCCAGGGCCTCGCCTTCGGTGAAGGTGTCGCCGATCTGGATGGTACCGTGGTTGTGCAGGCCGATGATGTCGCCGGCGTAGGCTTCTTCGAGCTGTTCACGCTCGGAGGAGAAGAAGGTCAGGGCGTCGCCGATGCGCACGTCCTTGCCGGTACGCACGTGGCGCATCTTCATGCCCTTCTCGTACTTGCCCGAGCAGATGCGCATGAAGGCGATCCGGTCGCGGTGCTTGGGGTCCATGTTCGCCTGGATCTTGAACACGAAGCCTGTGAACCTCTCCTCCTGCGGCTGCACGGTACGTTCGTTGGCCACCCGCGCCAGGGGCAGCGGCGCCCAGTCGACGACCGCGTCGAGCACATGGTCGACCCCGAAGTTGCCCAGGGCGGTACCGAAAAACACCGGGGTCAGTTGGCCGTCCATGAACTCCTGCTGATCGAACTCGTGGCAGGCCCCTTGCACCAGCTCAAGCTGCTCGAGGAAACGTTCGTACTCGTCGCCCAGGTGCGCGCGGGCCTCAGGGGAGTCGAGCTTCTCGATGATCTTGGTTTCGATGCGCTCGTGACCGTGACCCGGGGTGTAGACGATGATGTAGTCGCCCGCCAGGTGGTATACGCCCTTGAAGTCGCGGTAGCAGCCGATCGGCCAGGTGATGGGCGCGGCCTTGATCTTCAGGACCGCTTCGATTTCGTCGAGCAGTTCGATCGGGTCGCGGATGTCGCGGTCGAGTTTGTTGATGAAGCTGACGATCGGCGTGTCGCGCAGCCGGCAGACGTCCATCAGGGCGATGGTCCGCGGCTCTACGCCCTTACCGCCGTCGAGTACCATCAGCGCCGAGTCCACCGCGGTCAGGGTGCGGTAGGTGTCTTCCGAGAAGTCTTCGTGGCCCGGGGTGTCGAGCAGGTTGATCATGTGTTCGCGATAAGGGAACTGCATGACCGACGTGGTAATGGAAATACCCCGCTGCTTCTCCATTTCCATCCAGTCGGAGGTGGCATGGCGGTCGGACTTGCGGGATTTCACCGTACCGGCAACGGCAATCGCCTTGCCCATCAGCAGGAGCTTTTCGGTGATGGTGGTCTTACCCGCATCCGGGTGGGAAATAATGGCGAACGTGCGTCTGGCGTTGACTTCGTTGACGATTTTACTATCGGACATCGCTTGAGATCTCGATTGCGTGCAAGGCTGCGCACGCAGTTAAAAAATACCTTTGGCCGATTGCAAAGGCCAACACAGAGAACCGCGCATGGTAACAAATGGCGCTCGAAAATACCCGCCAGGATGACGTCCGGTGCCAGTTGCCGTCATAGCACGCGGCTCCCGCGCTACCACATGATGTAAATGGAACATCCGGCTGAAACTTCACCGCCGCAAGTATCAACTGGCGCAAACTTCTCAACGAATAGAGCCCAGCCCTGATAAACATGGAAAGTTAAACTTCTTCACCACAGCATCCCTCCCCTACAAACAAAAACAAATCACGACCTATAAGATCGTTCGCCTCTTCAACTGCAACTTCAAACCAACTTGCAACCCAACTCATAGAGCGCCAGGCACCGCAACGCGAGGCGATGCCAGCCCTGCCCTGGCGCTTCAGGCGCCTTTCAATGAAAGATCCTCAGGTAGCCACACAATCGGCGCTCCATCCACTTCGCGTATTTAAAGAAATAGCCCCATAGCGCTTCAGACTGTTCTGAGTTCCAGCCAAACAGGCGGCTGATAGATTCAACGCGCCAACTAAACGACTTCCCCGTCACTCGCCCTACCTCATTAAACGTTCGCGCACGGCTTCGCCGGCAGTGCTGCCTGGGCGCTCGACGGGAAGAAGAGAACAGTGGCACGGAACCAACGCCCCAATCGAATCCGGGGCGATCCGGGCTTTCTGGGCACGACCCATTCTGCTGGGGGGACCAGCAGGGTTTTCATACGAGAGGACGCATCATGAACAAAAGCTATGCATTGGTCTGGAACCAGGCACTGGGCTGCTGGAACGTCGCCAGCGAATGGACCCGTCGACGCGGCAAGGCCGGGCGCAGCAAAGCCGTGATCGCCGCCGGCGCATCGCTGCTCGGCCTGCTCGTCCAGGCGCCGGCATTCGCCCTGCCCAGCGGAGCGGACATAGTCGCCGGCGACGCCGGCATGCATACCTCCGCCGACGGCAAGCACCTGACCGTCGACCAGCAGAGCAACAAGCTGATCACTAACTGGAACGACTTCAACGTCAGCGCCGACGAACGGGTCAGCTTCCAGCAATCCGGCCGCGACGCCATCGCCCTCAACCGCGTCGTTGGCAGCAACGGCAGCGATATCCAGGGCCGGATCGACGCCAACGGCCAAGTGTTCCTGATCAACCCTAACGGCGTGGTCTTCGGCAAGTCCGCCCAGGTCGACGTCGGTGGCCTGGTGGTGTCGACCCAGAACCTGGCCGACAAGGACTTCATCGACGGCAACTACCGTTTCGCCGGCGACTCCGCCGCCAGCATCAGCAACGCCGGCACCCTCACCGCCGCTGACGGTGGCAGCGTCGCCCTGCTCGGCGCCCAGGTCAGCAACAACGGTGTGATCCAGGCGCGCCTCGGCAATGTCGCCCTGGCCGCCGGCAAGGACATCACCCTCAACTTCGACGGCAACGGCCTGCTCAACCTGCAGATCGACGGCGCCGCGGTGGATGCCCTGGCGCAAAACGGCGGCCTGATCAAGGCCGATGGCGGCCAGGTGCTGATGAGCGCCAAGAGCGCCGACAGCCTGCTCAAGACCGTGGTCAACAACCAGGGCGTGATCGAAGCCAGGACCCTGCAGGGCAAGGCGGGGCGGATCGTGCTCGACGGCGGCGACCGCGGCATCGTCCAGGTCGCCGGCCGCCAGGACGCCAGCGCCCTCGACGGCCAGGGCAACGGCGGTACCGTGGAAAACCGCGGCGCCCAGGTCGAGGTGCAATTGGCCGCCCAGGTGGATACCCGGGCCGACAAGGGCGAGACCGGCACCTGGAAAATCCGCACCGACACCCTCACGGTCGCCAACTCCGAGGGCGGGGCCAGCCAACGCGGCCTGAACAACCAGAACGGGCTCAACGGCAATACTTCGGCCGGCAACCCGACCCTGCGCGCCGATACCCTGGCGGCCAACCTGAACACCACCCATATCGATTTGACCAGCAACAACAGCCTGTCGGTCAAGGCTCCGCTGGCCTGGCGCAACGGCAACAAGCTGAGCCTGACCGCCGAACAGGGCGACGTCCGCATCGATGCAGCGCTGAGCGCCAGTGGCGACAAAGCCCGCCTGGCCCTGAACGCCCGCAACGGCAGCGTGCGCCTGAACGACAACATCGGCCTCACTGGCGCAGGCGCCGGCCTGGAGCTGAATACCAGCAGCAATGGTTATTCGATCAAGGACGGCAAGGCCGTGACGCTGTCTGGCGCCGAGGCAAGCTTCCAGGCCAACGGTCAGAACTACGCGGTCATCCAAGACCTGGCACAACTGCGCAACGTCGACCAGGACCTGGGCGGCCGCTATGTGCTGGGCAACAAGATCGCCGGCAACGGTGCCAGCTTCCTGTCCCTGGCCGACAGAAGCGGGTTCTACGGGGTATTCGATGGCCTGGGCAACAGCATCGACAACTTGTCGGTCTACGGCACCGGCGCCTTTGTCGGCCTGTTCAGTTCGAACTCCGGCGAAATCCGCAACCTGAACCTCGACCGCATCTCGGTCAGCGGCGCGCGCTCCACTCACTACAACACCCAGGTCGGCACCCTGGCGGGTGTCAACGTCGGTCGTATCGACAACGTCAAGGCCAGCAACGTAAGCGTCACCGGCACCGACCACTTCAATAGCCTGGGCGGCCTGGTAGGGTTGAACCTGGAGAAGGGCAGCATCGCCAACTCCTCGGCCAGCGGCAGCGTGATCGCCAACGGCTACACCTTTGCCATGGGCGGCCTGGTGGGTGAAAACATCGGCAACGGCCAAGGCGTGGCCAGCATCACCAACAGCCGCGCCGACGTGGCGCTGAACGGGCGTTCGTCCTTCATCAGCGCAGGCGGCCTGGTCGGAGTCAACCGCAGCGCCCGGATCAGCAACAGCAGCAGCGCCGGTTCGATCGAACTGAGCGGAGACAGCATGGAACTGGGCGGCCTGGTCGGGCTCAACGAAGGCACCTCCGCCACCCGCCTGACCAACGTCAGCTCCACCGTCAACGTCAAGGGAACGGGCCGTAACGGTTACTTCGGCGGCCTGGTCGGCTTCAACAACGGCGGCGCCGTGACCAATGCCTCGGCCAGCGGCAGCGTGACCGGCGACAACGCCCTGGCCATCGGCGGGCTGATCGGCTTCAACAGCGGCGGTGCGCTGACCAATGCCTCGGCCAACGGCACTGTGAGCGGCACCCGCACCCAGGCGCTCGGCGGGCTGATCGGCCTCAACCACCGCAGTTCGCTGACCAACGTCTCGGCCGGCGGCAAGGTGACCGGCAACGGCGCCCAGGCCATCGGCGGGCTGATCGGCAAGAACACGGGCAGCAGCCTCACCAACGCTTCGGCCAACGGCGATGTGCTGGATACCGCCAGCCTGCATGTGGGCGGCCTGGTTGGCCTGAACGAGTCGAGCAACCACTCCGGCGTCAAGGCCTCGGGCAACGTGACCGGCGGCAAGGGCGCCCATGTCGGCGGCTTGATCGGCCTCAGTTCCGGCAGCTCGCTGAGCAACGCCTCCGCCACCGGCAAGGTGACCGGCAGCGGTACGCAAGCGATCGGCGGCCTGATCGGCACGCATATCCAGGGCTCGCTCACCAACGCAACCGCCAGCGGCGAAGTCACGGATGAAAACGGCAGCAACCTCGGCGGGCTGATCGGCTCCAGCCAGGGCGGCAACCACACCAACCTCAAGGCCTCCGGCAGCGTGACCGGTGGCGCCAATGCCAATGTCGGCGGGTTGATCGGGCTGCAGACCAGCGGTTCGCTGAGCAATGCCTCGGCGCTCGGCAACGTCCGGGCCGGGAACTCGGCGGTTATCGGCGGGCTGATCGGCCAGGGCCGCAACACCGTGCTGCGCAACGCCACGGCCTCCGGCACGGTAACCGGCGGAGCTAACTCCCAGGCCGGCGGCCTGGTCGGCAACCTGGCCGGCGGCGGCATTACCGGCTCTTCGGCCAAAGGCGATGTCGAGGCCGGCACCGAAAGCCACGTGGGCGGGCTGGTCGGTGGCAACATCGGCTCGATCCGCTTCTCGTCGGCCAGCGGCAAGATCGTGTCCTTGGGGGCCGACAACCTGTATGGCGGCCTGATCGGGGTGAACCTCGGCCAGCAGTCGTTCAACAGCGTCAAAGGCGAAGCCGCCAAGGTGCCGATGATCGGCCGCAACTTCACCTTCTGACCCCTTCCCGCTCCGGCTAAACCGGTCGCCGGCCGGACCTGTCCGCACAGGTCCGGCCGGCGCTTCAAAGGGCCGGAAGACCCGCCCTCGACCTCAATCCTGAACGCCGAACCCTGTAGCCGCTGCGCTCGACAGCGGCTACACCGCGGATGGGCATCAGAAGTATCGGACTTGCAGGATGAAGGGTGGCCAAACGCTGCCGATTGTGGAACCTTTTAAAAGGTGGAGGCGTCCACTTCCCTGTTACGAGCTTTGCGTCAGGGGTAGAAAAATCAGCAAGTTAGCCTGACGGGGCTATGCGTATGGCTCGATCCCGCGCTGTTTCCGGCGCATCGACGAGCTGCTTCTCGCGACCGTTCCCTTGGCAGCCAGGCATGGCATTGCCACACAAGGAAACGCTCGCCGACCTGAAAAAGGAGTCCGCCTGTGGCTATTCGCTATGGCAAAGGGCTGATAGGAGGCGTGGCGGTCATCGCCCTCCTGGCCCTGCTGGTCCACTGGATCGGCATCGATACGATCGAACACTACCGCGACGATCTGTTGTTTTACCTGCAAGCCCATCTGTACCTGGTACTCGCTTCAATGTTCGCCGCCCTCGTGGTGGGGGTACCCGCCGGCATCCTGCTCAGCCGACCGCCCATGGTCGGGCGTGCCGAGCGCTTCATGCAACTGTTCAACATCGGCAACACCATCCCTCCCCTGGCCGTCCTGGCCATCGCCCTGGGGATCCTCGGCATCGGCAGCGGGCCGGCCATCTTCGCCCTGTTCCTCGCCTCCTTGCTGCCCATCGTGCGCAACACCTACGAAGGCCTGAAGAACGTCCAGGGCTCCCTCAAGGAAGCCGCCGTCGGCATCGGCATGACCCCGCGCCAGGTGCTGTGGCAAGTCGAGTTGCCCAACGCCGTGCCGATCATCGTCGGCGGCGTACGCGTGGCCCTGGCGATCAACGTCGGCACTGCGCCACTGGCCTTCCTGATCGGCGCCAACAGTCTGGGCAGCCTGATCTTTCCCGGCATCGCCCTGAACAATCAGCCGCAACTGTTGCTCGGCGCGGCGTGCACCGCCCTGCTGGCCCTGCTGCTCGACGGTTTGGTGACACTGGCCAGCCGCCTCTGGCTGGAACGCGGCCTGCGCCCGTCTTAAGCCTGCGAAGGAATTCACATGAAAAAAACAGCTTTGATCATAGGCTGCGTCCTGCTGTGCGCAGGGATCGCCCAAGCCGCGCAAAAGCCACTGATCCGCATCGGCGCCCGGGTCTTCACCGAACAGACGCTGCTGGCGGAAATCACCTCACAGTACCTGCGCAGCAAGGGCTACGAGCCTCGTGTCACCGGCGGCCTGGGCAGCAACCTGGCCCGCAGCGCCCACGAAAGCGGGCAGCTGGACCTGCTCTGGGAGTACACCGGGGTGTCGCTGGTGGCTTACAACCACGTCACGGAAAAACTCGACAGCCAACAGTCCTATGAGCGGGTCAAGGCGCTCGACGGGAAGAAAGGCCTGGTCTGGCTGGCGCCGTCGAAGTTCAGCAACACCTATGCCCTGGCCTTGCCGAAAAAAGTCGCGGAGCGATACCCACAGATCAACAGCGTCAGCGACCTGAAGAACGTCCTCGATGCCGAGCGCCAGGACCACCGCCTGATCGCCCTGGACACCGAGTTCGCCAACCGCTCCGACGGCCTGCAGGGCATGGTCGAGCGGTACGGCATGGACTTGACCCGCCGGAACATCCGGCAGATGGACGCGGGCCTGGTCTACACCGCGCTGCGCAACGGCCAGGTGTTCGCCGGCCTGGTCTACACCACCGACGGCCGGCTCGATGCCTTCAACCTGAAGCTGCTGGACGACGACCGGCACTACTTCCCGGACTACACCGCGGCCCCCGTGGTGCGCCAGGCCTACCTCGACGCCCACCCGCAACTGGCCGCCGACCTCAAGCCGCTGGCCGCCCTGTTCGACGACGCGACCATGCGCCGGCTCAACGCCCGGGTCGACGTCGACCACGAAAGCCCATCCGCCGTGGCCGCAGACTTCCTGCGCCAGCATCCATTGAACTGAGGGAGGAAAGGACATGGAACTGCTCAACGCCTTTTCCCATCTCGACTGGCAGCAGGTCGTCCAGCTGACCGGGCAGCACATCGCCCTGGTGGGCATCGCCGTGACCCTGGCGATCCTCTTCGGCGTGCCCCTGGGGATCCTGATGACCCGCTTCCCGACCCTGGCCGGCCCGTTGCAGGCCAGCGCCACCGTGCTGCTGACCATCCCCTCCATCGCCCTGTTCGGCCTGCTGCTGCCGTTCTACTCCAGGTTCGGCCAGGGCCTGGGGCCGCTGCCGGCGATCACCGCGGTGTTTCTCTACTCGCTGCTGCCGATCATGCGCAACACCTACCTGGCGCTGACCGGCGTGGAACCGGGGATTCGCGAAGCCGCCCGCGGCATCGGCATGACCTTCGGCCAGCGCCTGCGCCTGGTTGAATTACCGATCGCCGTGCCGGTGATCCTCGCCGGGGTGCGCACTGCCGTAGTGATGAACATCGGCGTCATGACCATCGCCGCCACCATCGGCGCCGGCGGCCTGGGCGTGCTCATCCTGGCCTCCATCAGCCGCAGCGACATGTCGATGCTGATCGTCGGCGCAGTGCTGGTCAGCCTCCTGGCCATCTGCGCCGACCTGCTGCTGCAAGGGCTGCAACGTTCGCTGACACCCAAAGGATTGACCCCAAAAGGAGTCCTGAAATGATCGAACTTCAAAAGCTGACCAAGACCTTCCAGAGCAACGGCAAGGCCGTCACTGCCGTCGACTCGGTCAGCCTGACCGTCAACGAAGGCGAAATCTGCGTGTTCCTCGGGCCCTCGGGTTGCGGCAAGAGCACCACGCTGAAAATGATCAACCGCCTGATCATGCCCACCTCGGGCAAAGTGCTGATCAACGGCGAAGACACCACCGGCCTCGACGAGGTGACCCTGCGCCGCAACATCGGCTACGTGATCCAGCAGATCGGCCTGTTCCCCAACATGACCATCGAGGAAAACATCGTGGTGGTGCCGCGCCTGCTGGGCTGGGACAAGCAGAAGTGCCACGACCGCGCCCGCGAGCTGATGAACATGATCAAGCTCGAACCCAAGCAGTACCTGCAGCGTTACCCCCGCGAGCTGTCCGGCGGCCAGCAACAACGCATCGGGGTGATCCGCGCCCTGGCGGCCGAAGCGCCGTTGCTACTGATGGACGAACCCTTCGGCGCGGTCGACCCGATCAACCGCGAGATGATCCAGAACGAGTTCTTCGAGATGCAGCGGGCGCTGAACAAGACCGTGATCATGGTCAGCCACGACATCGACGAAGCCCTCAAGCTGGGGGACAAGATCGCCATCTTCCGCGCCGGCAAGCTGCTGCAGATCGACCATCCGGACACCCTGCTGGCGCAGCCGACGGACGATTTCGTGAGCAACTTCGTCGGCCAGGACAGCACCCTCAAGCGCCTGCTGCTGGTCAAGGCCGAGGACGCCGCCGACAACGCGCCGGCGGTAAGCCCGGAAACCCCGGTGGCCGAGGCCCTGGAACTGATGGACGAACACGACCGCCGCCACCTGGTGGTGACCTGCGCCGAGAACAAGGCCCTGGGTTATGTGCGCCGCCGTGACCTGCACCGCCAGGCCGGCACCTGCGTCCAGTACCTGCGCGAGTTCAACGCCACCGCGGCCTACGACGAACACCTGCGCATCCTGTTGTCGCGGATGTACGAGTTCAACCGTTCGTGGCTGCCAGTGATGGACGCCGAGCGGGTGTTCCTCGGCGAGGTGACCCAGGAATCGATTGCCGCTTACCTGAGTTCGGGGCGTTCCCGCGGGATGAAGACCAGCATCGTCTCGCCGGCTGAAATTGCATCCGTCTGAGGTGGCTTTTCGCCGGCAAGCCGGCTCCTGCGAAGGGCTGTTTGGCAGCCCTTCGGCCAGCGGAAAGAAATATGAACACCTGGGCTGGCCAGGGAGGTTTAGAGCCTGGCTTTCAACGGCCTAAATATGCCCCTGTTCGGGCTTTTCGCCGCCAACGTCGCCGATGTTGAGGCCATCATTGTTTTCAAGGATCAGGCAGTCAAACGCGGCGAACGTGCAGGTATTTTTAACACTGTCGGATTCTTCGGGAACATCTGTCCGTCATCTGTGTCGGCTACAAAGAGAGGTGTCCGTAACGCGCGTCAGACAAGTGCAAAAACGCGACATTTTTTGTTGATCTCAGGCCCCTCACGTCCTAAAGTTCGCGCCGAACGTCCATGCTGGAAACGATCCATCCGGCTCAAGTACTGACGACGAGACAGCAAGGCCAAGGGAAGCGGTATGTCCCATGGCCTTTTTGCTTTCGGCGACATGCCTTGGGAAGTAGGCGAACCAAAGTGGGGATACGGAGGACGTTCATTTGCACCCATTGTTATTACCCGTTTGCCATTAGGAGCTCCCAGGAATGTCGATTCAGGTCGAAGACTACTTCGCGCGCGAAACCTTTCAGAAAATGAAGGCGTTCGCCGACAAGCAAGAAACCCCGTTCGTGGTCATCGACACCCAGATGATCGCCCAGGCCTACGACGACCTGCGCGCCGGTTTCGAATTCGCCAAGGTCTACTACGCGGTAAAAGCCAACCCGGCCGTCGAAATCATCGACCTGCTGCGTGAGAAAGGTTCGAGCTTCGACATCGCCTCGATCTACGAGCTGGACAAGGTGCTGGGCCGCGGCGTCAGCCCGGACCAGATCAGCTACGGCAACACCATCAAGAAGTCCAAGGACATCCGCTACTTCTATGAGAAGGGCGTGCGCCTGTATGCCACCGACTCCGAAGCCGACCTGCGCAACATCGCCAAGGCCGCGCCGGGCTCGAAAGTCTATGTGCGCATCCTCACCGAAGGCTCGACCACTGCCGACTGGCCGCTGTCGCGCAAGTTCGGCTGCCAGACCGACATGGCCATGGACCTGCTGATCCTGGCTCGCGACCTGGGCCTGGTGCCTTACGGCGTGTCGTTCCACGTGGGTTCGCAACAGCGCGACATCAGCGTCTGGGACGCAGCGATCGCCAAGGTCAAGGTGATCTTCGAGCGCCTGAAGGAAGAAGACGGCATCCACCTCAAGCTGATCAACATGGGCGGCGGCTTCCCGGCCAACTACATCACCCGCACCAACAGCCTGGAAACCTACGCCGAGGAAATCATTCGCTTCCTCAAGGAAGACTTCGGCGACGACCTGCCGGAAATCATCCTCGAGCCTGGCCGTTCGCTGATCGCCAACGCCGGCATCCTGGTCAGCGAAGTGGTGCTGGTGGCGCGTAAATCCCGCACCGCGGTGGAGCGCTGGATCTACACCGACGTGGGCAAGTTCTCCGGCCTGATCGAAACCATGGACGAGTCCATCAAGTTCCCGATCTGGACCGAGAAGAAAGGCGAGACGGAAGAAGTGGTGATCGCAGGCCCGACCTGCGACAGCGCCGACATCATGTACGAGAACTACAAGTACGGCCTGCCGCTGAACCTGGCCATCGGCGACCGCCTGTACTGGCTGTCCACAGGCGCCTACACCACCAGCTACAGCGCGGTGGAATTCAACGGTTTCCCGCCGCTGAAAGCCTTCTACCTGTAAGCGCCACGCGGTAACGAAAAAGCCCATGACTTGTCATGGGCTTTTTCATTCTGGGCAATGGACGATTCGATCCCTATCGATCTTCCCGCACGTGCCATACCCGCAGGATGTAGAGCGTCATCCCCTGAATCTCGTAGCGCATCTCGTAGGGCCCCACCAGCAAACGCCGGACATCGCGAGGTTGAAATTCCTCCAACTGCTCGCCGATACGCGGATTGGTCAGCAGGGTCTCCGGGGCTCGTGTCAGGGATTGCACCGTTCGGGCAGCGGCCGAACGATTCACTGGAGCGAGAAATTCAAAAAGCCGAGCCAGGTCCGACAATGCCTTGCTCGTCCATTTCAACGCCCTCACTTGGGAACCGGCAAAGGCTCGTCATTCATCAGGCTCTCGGCCCACGCCTGAACGGCCTGATGGTCGATGACCTGCCCCGCGTCCACATCAGCCAGAGCCTCATGCGTCAGGCGACTGCGCTCTTCTTCCTGATCGACCCAGGCCACCAGCGCCTGCTTGACGATCCAGCCCCGCGAGCGCTCCAGCCGAGAAGCCATCTGGTCGACCTTGTCGGCCAACTCCAGCGGCACATGTGCAGTCAGCACTTTGGTGGCGGTCATGACGATCTCCACAGGATCAGAATGATGGAAAGTGATTAACTTTCAATCATAGTGATTTACGTCAGGGCGGCAAGCAGCGCCAAGTCCCGCTCGTCACCCAGATCCGCCGCTCGCTGGTGGTAGTCCTTCGCCAGGGCTCGAACCTCGGGATGGCTCGCCTGCAGCAAGGCCACCCGCGCGACCCGCAGGAAATTCAGGTTGCCGCCTTGCAGCGCCTGACGCAGCCAGCCCAGCGCCTCGTCGACGCGGCCGGCATCGGCCAGCACCGCGGCATGGCTGAACTGCCCGCGGAAATCCCCGCCTTCGGCCGCACGGCGATACCAGTCCCAGGCCGCCGCAACGTCCCGAGGGCAATGGCGCCCGTCTTCCAGGTAGCGCCCCAGCAGGTTCATGGATTTGGCATGGCCCATGGCGGCCGCGCGGCGGTAGCAGTTCAAGGCCAGGGCCTGGTTTTCGGCGACGCCGCGGCCGGTGGCCAGCAGGTTGGCGTAGTTGTACAGCCCCCAGTCCAGCCCGGCTTCGGCCGCCTGGCGATAGTGCCCGGCCGCCGCCCTGGCATCGGCCTCGCGGCCCCAACCGTGTTCGGCGCAACGCCCCAGCATGTTGCGCGCCATCCGGTGGCCGCCCCGGGCGGCGATCTCGAACCAGCGCAGCGCCAGCGCCTGATCCCGTTCGATGCCCTGGCCGTCGAGCAGGATCTGCCCCAGCAGCGCCTGGGCATCCACCACACCGCTCCCGGCCGCCAGCAGGATCGCCTGGGCGGCCTGGGCCGGGCTGTGTTCGAGCATGGTGCGAAGCTGCTCGCCGTCGAGGACCTCCTCGCGACGCAAACGGTAACTCACGGCTTACACCTCGACCCAGCGGCGCAGCAGGTTGTGGTAGGTGCCGGTCAGGCGGATCAGCGACGGGTGGTCCGGCATGTCCCGGGTCAGTTGCTGGATCGCCTCGTCCATCTCGAACAGCAGCGCGCGCTGGCTGTCCTCGCGCACCAGGCTCTGGGTCCAGAAGAACGACGCAAAACGGGTGCCGCGGGTGACCGCGTTGACCTTGTGCAGGCTAGTGCCCGGGTACAGCACCATGTCGCCGGCCGGCAGCTTGACCCGCTGGGTGCCGAAGGTGTCCTGGATCTCCAGCTCGCCGCCGTCGTAGTCCTGCGGGTCGCTGAAAAACAGGGTCGACGACAGGTCGGTGCGCACCCGCTCGGCACTGCCCTTGGGCTGGCGCACGGCATTGTCGATATGGAAGTCGAAACTGCCACCGGCGGTGTAGCAGTTGAGCAGTGGCGGGAACACCTTGTGCGGCAGCGCCGCCGACATGAAGCGCGGGTGCTGCCACAGACGCTCGAGCATCGCCGCGCCGATTTCCTGGGCCAGGGGATGGCCTTCGGGCAATTGCAGGTTGTGCTTGGCCTTGGCCGACTGATAACCCGCGGTGATCTTGCCATCGGCCCAGTCCGCCTGCTCCAGGGCCTCACGGATGCGCAGGACTTCTTCACGGGAGAACAGACCAGGAATGTGCAGCAACATGGCGCGGGTACCTGAAAGCGAAAGGGTCGCCAATGGTATTGATTCTTATTGGCAATGTAAAACGCCAGACGAATGAAAACGTAAAAACCGTAAAGGCAAATTGTAAAGAATGTAAATTTCCTGCGAATAGCAATATTTCGCAATTGATACAAATACTTGTTCACCTTATATTCCGCCGCCTCAAATCCTTGGGGAGGGGAATTCCAATGTCACGCCAACAACCACAACTACCGGTCAGTTCACCACGCCTGCTGGCGTCTGCAATTGGCGTGGCGATCACCGCCGGCTCCGCAGCCCACATGGCCCATGCCGCCGAAAGCACCGAGAAGAAAGCCACCGGCAATGCCATTTCCCTGGACGCCACCAGCATCACCGGCGAAGCCCAGGACCAGACCTCCTACCAGGTCGAGAAAGCCTCGTCGCAGAAATACACCGCGCCGCTGGTCAACACCCCGCGCTCGGTGACTGTGGTGCCCCAGCAAGTGCTCAAGGACACCGCCGCCACCTCGCTGCAGGACGCGCTGCGCACCGTGCCGGGCATCACCTTTGGCGCCGGTGAAGGCGGCAACCCGCAAGGCGACCGTCCGTTCATCCGCGGCTTCGATGCCCAGGGCGACACCTACCTCGACGGCGTGCGCGACACCGGCGGCCAGAGCCGCGAGATCTTCGACATCGAATCCATCGAAGTCAGCAAGGGTCCCAACTCCTCCTTCGGCGGCCGCGGCTCGGCCGGCGGCAGCCTCAACCTGGTGAGCAAGACACCCAAGCAGCAGGACTTCCTCAACGGCGGCTTCACCTACGGCTCCGACCAGACCCGCCGCTACGTGCTGGACGTCAACCGCCAGTTCCTCGACAGCGCCGCCTTCCGCCTGAACCTGATGAGCCACGAGCAGAACGTGGCCGGGCGCGACGCCGTCAACTACGATCGCTGGGGCGTGGCGCCGTCCCTGACCTTCGGCCTGGGCACCCCGACCCGGGTCAACCTCAGCTACTACCACATGGAAAGCGACGACCTGCCGGATTCGGGCATTCCCTACGGCTACAGCTCGGCCACCGCCACTGCCCACCGTCACGACAAACCCACCGACGGCGGCGACAGCGACAACTTCTACGGCTTGAAGGACCGTGACTTCCGCAAGACCCGCGCGGACATCAGCACCATTTCCATCGAGCACGACCTGAACGACAACATGACGCTGAAAAACACCCTGCGTCATGGCAACACTGGCCAGGACTACATCCTCACCCAGCCGGACGACAGCAAGCTCAACGTCAACAAGTACGGCACCGTGTGGCGTCGCGCCAACTCGCGGGTTTCCACCACCGAAACCACCACCAACCAGACCGACCTGTTCGGCGAATTCCAGGCCCTGGGCTTCAAGCACAACTACTCCACCGGCCTTGAGTTCACCGGTGAAGAGACTCGCGTCAGCAGCTACACCATTAGTCCGAACAGCAACCCGACATGCACCCCTGGCAAGTCCGCGGGCGGCAGCTGCACCTCGCTGAGCAACCCGAACCCGGACGATGCCTGGACCGGCGACATCAGCCGCAACTACTACGGCACCAACACCAAGGCCACCAGCCGCGCGGCCTACGTGTTCGACACCATCGAACTGGACCCGCAATGGCTGCTCAACGTCGGCCTGCGCTACGACACTTTCGACACCGTGGCCAATACCGACTCGGCCACCACCGGGCGCACCAAGATCAAGGACGACAGCCAGTTCTGGAACTGGCAGGCCGGGCTGGTGTGGAAACCGGCGGACAATGGCAGCATCTACGCTTCCTACGCCACCTCGGCCACTCCGCCGGGCGGCCTAGTCGGTGAAGGTGTAGACCCTAATCAGCTGTCTGCTGGCGCCGCTGTCAGCGACCTACAACCGGAAGAAACCGTCAACTACGAGCTGGGCACCAAGTGGGACGTGTTCAGCGACCGCCTGTCCCTGACCGCCGCGGTGTTCCGTACCGAGAAAAAGAATGCACGCATCCTGGTCGATACCATGACCTACCAGAATGCCGGCGAATCCCGCGTCGACGGCCTGGAGTTGTCGGCCAGCGGCAAGATCACCGACAAATGGCAAGTGTTCGCCGGCTACAGCTACCTGAAAAGCGAGCTGGTGGACCCAGGCCTGACTGGCCGCAACGGCGCAATCACCGCAGGTGCCGCCTCGGCCAAAGGCAACGAAATGCCGAACACGCCGAAAAACAGCTTCAGCCTGTGGACCACCTACGAGGTGCTGCCGAAACTGACCGTGGGCGGCGGTGCGTTCTATGTGGACGAGGTGTACGGCGATGCCGGCAATACCGTGTACGTGCCGTCCTACACCCGCTACGACGCCATGGCCAGCTACAAGCTGAGCAAGAACGTCGACCTGCAACTGAACGTGCAGAACCTGACCAACGAGACCTACTACGACAAGGCCTACGCGGCGCACTTCGCCAACCAGGCGGCCGGGCGTACCGCGTTGTTCACCACCAACTTCCACTTCTGATCGAGGCGGAACGCGACGCCCGGCCCATCCGGGCAGCGGCTACAAAGCGCATGAGCCCCACCTTGCTTCGGCAAGTGGGGCTTTTGTGCGTAAAAAGGAATCTTTCTCGACAACTCACGGCATAATGCGCGCCGTGGCACAGACTTGAGAACCAACGAGGCGGTCGATGTGTTGAAGAAAACCCTGTTCCAGTTGCACTGGTTTTTCGGCATCAGCGCCGGGCTGGTCCTGGCCCTGATGGGCGTTACCGGAGCGGTGGTGTCGTTCCAGGACGAAATCCTCCGTGCCCTCAACCCCTCGACCCTGCAGGTGGAAAAACAGCCGGCCGGGGTCCTGCCGCCCGCCGAGCTGGTGGAAAAGATCCAGGCCGCCGCGGGCAAGACCGTCGCGATACTGACGGTGGAGGCCGACAGCGGCAACGCCGCTCGCGTCTGGTTCACCCCGCCGCCGGGCCAGCGCCGCGGCGAAATGCGTTACTTCGACCCTTACACCGGCGAGTTCGTCGGGGCCGCCGTGGGCCAGGACTTCTTCGGCCTGATGCTGCAGCTGCACCGCTTCCTGGCCATGGGCGACAGCGGCCGGCAGATCACCGGCGCCTGCACCCTGATCCTGATTTTCTTCTGTCTCTCGGGCCTGTACCTGCGCTGGCCGCGCCAGGTGGCGAGCTGGCGCGCCTGGCTGACCCTGGACTGGGCGAAAAAAGGCCGCGGTTTCAACTGGGACCTGCACGCCGTGGCCGGTACCTGGTGCCTGCTGTTCTATCTGTTGGCGGCGCTGACCGGCCTGTCCTGGTCCTACGAGTGGTACAACAAGGGCCTGAACCGGCTGCTGGCCGACTCGCCGCAGAGCCAGCGCATGAAGGGCGGCCGCGGCGCCCCGCCCCAGGGCCCGGCGCCGACCGCCGACTACAACGCCCTGTGGCTGGGCATCTACAGCACCGCCGGCAAGGACCTGAGCAGCTACAACATCCGCATGCCGGCCGTGGCCGGCCAGCCGGCGACCGTGTTCTACCTGCTCAAGGACTCACCCCATGACCGGGCGCTGAACCAGATCAGCATCGACCCCAACAGCGGCGTGGTCAGCCGCCATGACCGCTACAGCGACAAGAGCTTCAAGGCCCAGTTGCTGACCAGCATCTATGCCCTGCACGTGGGCAGCTACTTCGGCCTGGTCGGGCGCATCCTGATGACCGTCGCGTCGCTGGCCATGCCGCTGTTCTTCATCACCGGCTGGCTGCTGTACCTGGATCGGCGGCGCAAGAAACGCCAGATCAAGGACGCGCGCCAGGGCCTGGACACCAGCAGCAACGATGCTGCGGCCTGGCTGATCGGCTTTGCCAGCCAGAGCGGTTTCGCCGAGCAACTGGCCTGGCAGACCGCCGGGCAACTGCAGGCGGCGGGCGTGCCGGCCAATGTCCGGCCGCTGGCCAGCGTCAGCGAGCAAGACCTGCTGAACGCCCAGAACGCGCTGTTCGTGGTCAGCACCTTCGGCGACGGCGAAGCCCCGGACAGCGCCCGAGGTTTCGAGCGCAAAGTGCTGGGCCGCGCCTTGTCCCTGGATAATCTCAAGTACGCGGTGCTGGGCCTGGGCGACCGGCAGTACCCGCACTTCTGCGCTTTTGCCAAGCGCCTGCACGGCTGGCTGGCCGAACATGGCGGCAACACCCTGTTCGCCCCGGTGGAAGTCGACAGCGGCGACAGCTACGCCCTGCGCCACTGGCAGCAGCAACTGGGCCAGTTGATCGGCCAGGCGCCGGTGGACCTGTGGCAGGCCCCCGCCTACGCCAACTGGACCCTGGACCGGCGCGAGCTGCTCAACCCCGACAGCAGCGGCGCCGGCGTCTACCTGCTGGGGCTGACCGCGCCGCAGCCGAGCAGCTGGCTGGCCGGCGACCTGGTGGAAATCCTGCCGCGCAACAGCGCCTGGGACATCGAGCACTTCCTCGACGGTCTGGGGATCGCGGGCACCACCCCGGTCACCCTCGACGGCTTGCAGGAAACCCTCGAACAGGCCCTGGCCGGCCGCCAGCTGCCGGAAAACCGCGCGCACCTGGTGGGCCTGCACGCCCAGGCGCTGGTGGAGGCCCTGGTGCCGCTGGCCATGCGCGAATACTCCATCGCCTCGATTGCCAGCGACGGCCAGCTGGAACTGCTGGTACGCCAGGAACGCCGCGCCAACGGCAGCCTGGGCATCGGCTCCGGCTGGCTCACCGAGCATGCGCCGCTGGGTTCGGCCATCGGCCTGCGGGTACGGCGCAACAGCGGCTTCCACCTGCCGGCCGAGCCTTGTCCGCTGATCCTGCTGGGCAACGGCACGGGGCTGGCCGGCTTGCGCAGCCTGCTCAAGGCGCGCATCGCCGCGGGCCAGCAAGACAACTGGCTGATCTTCGGCGAGCGCAATGCCGAGCACGATTTCTACTGCAAGGACGAGTTGCAGGAATGGCTGACCGCCGGCGACCTGAAGCGCCTGGACCTGGCCTTCTCCCGCGACCAGGCCGGGAAGATCTACGTGCAGGACCGCCTGCGCCAGCAGGCCGAGCGCTTGAAGCAATGGCTGGCCGACGGCGCCGTGATCTACATCTGCGGCAGCCTGCAAGGCATGGCCTCGGGGGTGGATCAGGCGCTGGAGGACATGCTGGGCGCCGAGGCCGTCGAGCGGCTGATCGAGCAAGGGCGCTATCGCCGCGACGTGTATTGATCCTTAGGCCCCCATCGCGAGCAATCTCGCTCCTACAAAGGCATCCGCAATCCCTGTAGGAGCGAGCCTGCTCGCGATGACTGCGCAGCAGTCACCTCAAACCGGCTGCAACTTGCGCTCGAACACCGCCACCCCATCCAGGTCCCGCAGGATCACCGTCAACTCCCCGCTCTGCCCTTCGATCTGCACCTCGCCGAAAAACTGGAAGCCCGCGAATGGTGAGGTGTTCTGCGTCGGCGGCGCCTTCTGGAACACCACCTCCGGCCCGAAGGTTTTGTCCAGGGCGTTGGGCCCGAAGCTACCGGCATTCAACGGCCCGGCAACAAACTCCCAGAACGGCTCGAAATCCTGGAACGCGGCGCGGTCCGGGTGGTAATGGTGCGCCGCGCAGTAATGCACGTCCGCCGTCAGCCACACGTGGTTGCGCACCTTGTGCTTGCGCAGGAACGCCAGCAACTCGGCGATCTCCAGCTCGCGGCCCTGGGCCGGGCCCGGGTCGCCATTGGCAATCGCCTCCCAGCGCGGCACCCCGGGGCTGACCTCGCCATCCGGCACGCCGAGGCCGATGGGCATGTCGGCCGCCACCACCTTCCACTGCGCTTTGGAGTGCTTGAGCCCCTTCTTGAGCCAGTCCAACTGCTCGCGACCGAGGAACGGCTTGGCCGCGCCGAGGTTGTCGTCGTTGCCGCCGCGATAGCTGCGCATGTCCAGCACGAACACATCCAGCAGCGGCCCGTAGCTCAACTTGCGGTAGATCCGCCCGCCCTGATCGGCGCTCTGCAAGCGCATCGGTGCGTACTCCAACCAGGCTTGCCGCGCCCGGCCCACCAGGGTGTGGATATTTTTTTCGGTATAACGCTCGTCCAGCACCTTGCTCGGCGACCAGTTGTTGACCACCTCATGGTCGTCCCACTGCCAGATCTGCGGCACCTCGGCATTGAAGCGCCGCAGGTTCTCGTCCAGCAGGTTGTAGCGGTAATTGCCGCGGTACTCGTCCAGGGTCTCGGCGACCTTGCTCTTGGCCTCGGTGGTGATATTGCGCCAGATGCGCCCGCCCTCGACGGTCAGCTGCGCCGGCACCGGGCCGTCGGCGTAAATGGTGTCGCCGCTGTGGATAAAAAAGTCCGGCAGGCGCCGGCGCATGGCGTCATAAATGCGCATGCCGCCGATCTCCGGGTTGATGCCGAAGCCTTGGCCGACGGTGTCGCCGCTCCACACAAAACGGATATCGCGGCGGGTCTGCGGCACGCTGCGCAAATGGCCGAACCAGGGCTTGCTGCGCACCCCGCTCTGCGCGTCCTCGAAATACACCCGATAGAAAATCGCCTGATCGGTGGGCAGCCCGCCCAACTCGACCCGCGCCGTGAAATCGGTACGCGCATCCGCCAATTGCGAGACGAACCGCCGCGGATTGCTGAACCGGCTGCGAGTATCCCACTCCACCACCATCCGCGCCGGCCGGTCGGTACGGCTCCAGACGATCGCCCGGTCGCCAAGCAAGTCCCCGGACTGCACACCATCGACCATCTTCGGACGGTCCTTGCCCGAAGCAATCACCGCCGGCGCCAACCCCGGCAGCAACAACCCCGCCCCCGCCACCTGAATCACCCGCCGCCGCCCGAGGTTGAACTCGCTCATGGATCGCCTCCCTGACAAAAAGCCAAAAGACAACCATAGCCAGTGGGGATGAAGGGGATGTGACATGCAGCGGATAAGCGGCGTATCGGGGATTCTTCCACGGTTGGGGTTGTGTCATGTCCTAGCGGTGGAGCTGCCTGTGCGGCAGTGAAGCTTACTGAACACGTCGGGCACGGAGACCTCCATTTCTGAGCTGCCTTTGCGGCAGTGAACTGAGGCGCAGCCGTTCTACATCCAGCAGTCGTGTTTCTGAGCTGCCTATACGGCAGTGAACCTGGAAATTGCCGACCGGGCGCGGGCCTTCGATTTCTGAGCTGCCTATACGGCAGTGAACACGGCGGTGTTCGGGTCCTGGGACTTTTCGACTTTCTGAGCTGCCTATACGGCAGTGAACTGTCTTGAAATGCTCTGAAAGCCTTGATCTATTTTCTGAGCTGCCTATACGGCAGTAAACCCCTTACGGCAATCCTGCCGCCCTTCATAGTCTTTCTGAGCTGCCTATACGGCAGTGAACGGTGTAGAAGCTGCCGCGCCAGGTGTAGATCCTTTCTGAGCTGCCTATACGGCAGTGAACGACGCCACGGTGCGGCCGTCGGCGTCCTTGGCTTTCTGAGCTGCCTATACGGCAGTGAACACACTGCAAAGCAAACAGCAGCCGCTTTGCGTTTTCTGAGCTGCCTATACGGCAGTGAACTAACTGCATGCTGTGCAGTTCAACGTCCAATATTTCTGAGCTGCCTATACGGCAGTGAACCTGATCGAGGTCAACAAGCGCGGGCATTGCAATTTCTGAGCTGCCTATACGGCAGTGAACATGACGCCAAGGAAATTGCTGTAATCCTTGATTTTCTGAGCTGCCTATACGGCAGTGAACGCCAAAAGGCGCGGATACTCGAGCGCGCCATTTTTCTGAGCTGCCTATACGGCAGTGAACTCCCGCGGCGCCGACACCATCGATCGCACTCATTTCTGAGCTGCCTATACGGCAGTGAACCACCAGTACCCGGCCTGAACCAGAACAGTCATTTTCTGAGCTGCCTATACGGCAGTGAACGATCAGCGCCGCATCCGCGACGCGCGGGCACTTTTCTGAGCTGCCTATACGGCAGTGAACCCAGCAGCACCGCCGGCGATCATCCCCTTGTTTTTCTGAGCTGCCTATACGGCAGTGAACCCCGCCATACCCAAGGCGCCCGCCATGGATGCTTTCTGAGCTGCCTATACGGCAGTGAACGAGGAAATGCGCGGCGGTCGGTTCATCGGCGATTTCTGAGCTGCCTATACGGCAGTGAACGTCTCGTCGGCCACCTTGAACGGCGCCGCGGTTTTCTGAGCTGCCTATACGGCAGTGAACTACACATCCGCTAGATTTCGGCCGCCGGCACTTTTCTGAGCTGCCTATACGGCAGTGAACCTGATGGTGGCTTATGCCATTGGTGCAGATCTTTTCTGAGCTGCCTATACGGCAGTGAACTCTCTGTTCGATCGCCTGAGCGCGCCGGACGATTTCTGAGCTGCCTATACGGCAGTGAACTTGTTCGGCTTGTCTTCGAAGCCGCACCAGATATTTCTGAGCTGCCTATACGGCAGTGAACTCTCGGTAAAGGCTGGAGCATCTGCTACTTCTTTTCTGAGCTGCCTATACGGCAGTGAACAAAACAGGACATGAAACTGGCCGATGTTTTCTTTTCTGAGCTGCCTATACGGCAGTGAACGGCGTGCTCGATCACACCACCTGCAGCAGCCTTTTCTGAGCTGCCTATACGGCAGTGAACATCGAACCGGCTGACAGCTCCCCACGCTGCAAATTTCTGAGCTGCCTATACGGCAGTGAACTGGACGTGAAGGGCCATTCCATGACTTGTGCATTTCTGAGCTGCCTATACGGCAGTGAACAAGCTTTCCGTCGAGCCGGCCAGGTCCTCGGTTTTCTGAGCTGCCTATACGGCAGTGAACATCGACCCGACGCGACCGCTCGTAACGCGTGGTTTTCTGAGCTGCCTATACGGCAGTGAACAATGTATTCACCGCGCTTGAGCATATACTTGATTTCTGAGCTGCCTATACGGCAGTGAACGCACCATGAACATCTCCTGGCCGGCCGTGAATTTTCTGAGCTGCCTATACGGCAGTGAACCAGCCCTGGCCAGCGCTGCAGCGTGCTCGCCGTTTCTGAGCTGCCTATACGGCAGTGAACAGAGCGCATTGGGGTGTGATCTGACTCAACATTTTCTGAGCTGCCTATACGGCAGTGAACAGGGCATACAGCCCTGATTTTCCTTGCATATTTTTCTGAGCTGCCTATACGGCAGTGAACGATCATTGCCGGCGCCGGCGTTGACCTGGAGCTTTCTGAGCTGCCTATACGGCAGTGAACTAGCCAAATATCTCTACATCCTCATGATTTCAAAAAGAAATCTTACCGGGTGCCGTGTTTGAGCCTCTTTTTGTTGCTCGCTGTAAGTGCTTGATTTTACATGGCACCACAACCCACTTGAAAAAAAGGGTCTGCACTGAGGAACGGCTCACCGGAGCTCAGACTATAGCGACTGAACTGTTTTGTCTGGCCCGGCAAGCCACGAAACATGAGCGAAGATGAGCGTTTCGGCGGCGGTTGCCGATCAGAGGCGATTGCCGTCGAGCAACGCGTCCACCACACCCCGCGCCATCTCCACGGAATGCACCAACGACCAGATCAGGCCACGCTCGATACCGCTGGCGTGTTCGGTGATCTCGTCAGAGACCTCTTCGGCGGACTTGAGCAACATGGACACGTGAAGCAATGCCTCTTCGGCACTGATGCCGGGGCGGACGGTGAAGATGGAGTCATTACCGGCAGGCCCTGCTGCGGTAGGCTGCAAAACCGCAAGCAACGAACTTTCCACCGACTGTTCGGCCAGCGCCTGACGGACCCGCTCATTGGCTTGATCGTGGTCTGGATTGCGGCGCGAGAACGGCAGGGAAAGGGGTGGATCGGGAACAAGCTTTTTCATGGTGTGGCTCCTCGACATGAAGCCACCACCTGACGCTGCTAGACGAATAGAAGGTGGCGGCTGTACGCGGGCTAGCAGACCGGGTCAAGGAAACCGGCGCGCCCGAAGGCGCCCCCACGCACAGCCGCCATGACAGAGCACTGCAAATAGAAAATGCAGTGTTGATGACGTTGCTTGCGTTCTGACCCGGGCTGCTAGTCCCGATCGCTGAAAAGTCAGCGACAACCCGAGGCTAGACAGCACCATTCCCAGACACAAGCGGCCCGGAGTTTCTCGGAAAGGCCTTACAAAAGAAAGCGAAGAGCCTCACTTTCAGACAGCGTCCTACACGGCAAAACCTGTCATCCGTAGGACCTGATTTGCACGATTTCTGTAGCCGCTGTCGAGCCACGGCGAGGCTGCGATAGGACCGAAGGTCCTCCAGCGGTTTCGAGATCCTTGCGCCCCCTGCGGGGTCGATCGCAGCCTCGCCGTGGCTCGGCAGCGGCTACAGGGTTTAGCGCCGACCGGTAGGTCGCGCGTGGCTTTGGCTTTTGATCTGTCCGCCCCATCGGCAGGCCGAGTGGAGGTGTTCATCAGGGGGATGGCGCGTAGCGCCGTACGGCGAAGCCGTACACATCGAGAGGAGGTCGAAGCGAAGCCGACCGGAGGCGATGCCCCCTGATGGACACCGGAGGGAGGGAACCTGAGCGCAGCGAAGGCCGTACGCTAGGGGCATGAACGGGACAACCACATAGGTGACAGAAAAGTTCAGGCACATGGGTGACACCAAATCAGGCCTGTGATGCCGGATTGAGCCTGATATA